>CAYWGY010000088.1:0-10289 GCA_964458055.1 uncultured Acidimicrobiaceae bacterium
TCCCTTGAGTCCCGGCGGGGCGATCTGCATGCTCATCTCCCGCTCGAGCGGCCCATTGGAGAAGTCAGAGGAGAGATCCCGGCAGGGGGGGAGGTCTGCTCACGGGACCGCGCCCAGCCGGGTCCCGGGCAACCTTCGAGTATCACACACGGGGATTGTAACGCAGGCACGCAAGCGCCCGCCGGCACCCAGGAACCTTGTCCGCCTATGATCCCTGCGGGTCGAGAGATCACGAATCGGAGGTCCACCATCACGAGCGCTCATGGCCAATCCGGAGACGCTTAGGGAGAGATGCCCGAGCCGGTAGGTCCGGATGAGCCCTACAGCTTCGAACCCGACATCTCCGTAGGGGTCACCAGGACAGCCGCCGCCGGGCTCGCCTCATCGCTCTTCCACGTGACGCTGGTGGCGGTGATCGTGGCTCTCGAAGCCTGGAGTTCCGGCGCTCCCGGTCCGGTGTACGCGGTTGCCTTCGTCGCTCTCGCGCTGGGGCTGTTCCTCTCTGTTGCGGCACTGAGCAAGCGTCACCGGATGAGCAGGGAGCACCACCGGCTGGCGATCGCGGGGCTGGTGATCTCGGAGATCTCGGTCGTGGCGCTGCCGTTCCTGGCGGTGGTGGCGGTTGCGATACTGAGGGGAGACTTCTTCTCCTAGCTCCAGGGTGTGAAGTCTCCGGGTGCCAGGACTTGGAAACTGACAGAGATTGAACGCTTCGCCATCCGGCTGTTGGCCCAAATGAAGAGACCGACAACCCCGGGGGCTGTATATGCCCCAATCAAGGAGATGTATTTCACCGCAGGCGAGACCAGGGAGGATTCCAGCGGATGGTCCCCGGCCGCTCTATCGGACTCATTGGAGCACGCCAGACGACTAGCCCACCGACGCTCACCTGACCCCGATCTGAAAGAGGAACGGACCATGGCCGGCACCAACCAACTATTGATCCCCGAGTTTCCGGATAGCTATAGGTGTTGGCCGTTTTGTTCAAGCTTCTGGTCTGCTGTAGGTCTGTGCTGTGATGCAGCTTCTGAGCCATCCAACAGCCCGAGATCCATCACCGACCCATGGGCAGGTGTGGGGAAGGGCGCCGGTCTCGCGGAACTTCCACAGGGTCCTCTTGGACAGACCGGTTGCAGCCACGACTTCGGGAGCGCAACACCTGAGAATCCAACGGCCGACGGGGACCCGGTACATACTGCCCGGGGGACGGCCCGCCCCTGAGAAGAACGGTCAGCAAAAGACCTACTGTGCTTCATGCCGTCCACCATGCAAGACCGCCTATCCTCAAGCGGTCGAATAGCGTTCGTTTAAGCGTTCGTTTGGGGTGTGACCTGGGGAAACACCGACTCTAAACCGCGAGCATTCGCAACCGGTTCCCCCGCTGCCTCCCCTCGTAAAATTGCCCTTGTCTGGGTGTATCGAACGCTTCGGAGAAGAGCATCCGGACCGACGCTCGAACGAGCCCGGGATGGGTTGAGGGCTCTTGTCCAGCCGCGGGTGCCGGTGCCGAGGTTTCCTCCTCTCTTGTCGGTGATATTGCGGGCGGCCAGGCGTAACAGCTTCAAAGCGGATTGGTCGGCAGGGAAGTGGCCTTACCAGGCGCACAACATGGGTTAAACTTGTGGATAGCTAAAAGTAAAAGTCGTCTGGGCCCTCGGCTTGGTCGACAAGTCCTACGGCCACCTCGCAGGGGTGGCCGTAGTTGTGGTAGGGAGGGTTCCTTAACGGTCAGTGAGCCCGTCGGACGTCAGAGCGGAGCCGCACTTCTCCGGCTGTGCCAATCTTCTCACAAGCCAGGGGTCAGGAGAGAGCTCCCAACCCGAGCGCGCCCTTATCCGACCCCTCCCTCACAATCGATGGATTCCCAACTCCCCCGAGAAATCCGAAGATCCACTTTTCCGGTAGTGCCAAGCTTCGCACAAGCCAGGGGTCTGGAGAGTGCGCCCAACCCGAGCGCGCCCTTTTCCGACCCGTCGCCGGCCAGATGGTGGTGGGGAGGGCCCGCGAGGATCCCCCGTTGAGGCGAGGTATTTCGCGACTTGGTCCTCGACTGCGGGAGGATGGTTCTATCCGGGTTTGGTGACGTCGATCACAATCACCTCAATCCTGCGTTGTTCCTGCGGCAGGAGTTGGCGCTGAAGCGCCTGGCGCAAGTCAGTGGTGGTTGCCGGTCGATTCCCATCGGGCGGCGGTGTGGTCTGGTCGGCGCCGAACCACAGGACAAGGTAGATCCCGTGGCCGGAGGCAGCGCGATCGGTGGTGTACCTGTCGATCAGTTGGTTGTGCAGGGCACTCCACAGATGCCGGTGAGAGTTCTTCTTGATCTCGATTGGAACCTTGAGACCGTGATGGGACACCCGGATATCGGATCGCCGGCCCGCAGCGTGGGACCCTTCCGGTTCCGCGTCGATCTCGGAGGGGAGACGTTGCTTCAAGGATTCCAGCAACGCATCCCGACAGGAGTCCTCCGGCTTGGGTTTTCTGGTGCGGCCATGGCTGTCTTCGTTCCAGAACTGGCGCCACAAATTGGTGTTGTCTCCGCGAATGCTGTCGTAGATGTCGGCGATCCGATCACAAAGGAGAGCGGTCAGGTCTGCCACGTTTGCGGGTACGAGGTCGTTCAGAGTGGCCTGTACCTGTTCGATGCCTGGCTGGAGATAGGAGGCATCGCGGAGCAGGGGCCGCTGTGTCTGCAGGGCCCACGTCAATCTCTCCCTCCACTCGACAAGTTCAGGCCTCTTGACCAGATCCTCCAGCCGGTGGCGGGTTTCGCCGTCCGCCAGTTTGCTCAACTGACCGATAACGCTCTCCAACAGACGGCACGCTTTCACCTGGAGCGTGACCCTTCTCACTCCGTTCGACTCCTGCGGGCTGTATAAGGGGCCCAGGATCCCGATCAGGCCGGCGAGAAACTCCGAATCCCGGCAGCGGGTGATGACGGAATCCGGGTCTCGATAGCCGACGAAGCCGGCAAGGGACTCGGTCAGATGCCGGACGCGTCTCTCCGTTGTCGTCGCGTAGTCTTCCAGTCGTCTTGTGTGTGATCCTCCCAACAGGAGTGCAGCGACTGTCAACCATCGCACCCGGTGTCCGACGCCGAGGCTCTTCAACGCCAGCTTCTTCTCAGCCAGGCGCCCCAGCGAGGTACGGTCACGATGGCGGAGCGCCTTTCCCAGCAGCCAGTCGAACCGTGGCAGTTGCCTGCTCGGAATGCGGGCCGGAAAGGCTCCAAGCAGTCTCAACCTGGTGGCGTTGACGAGGTCCTCGTGTCGCTCCAGGGATTCCAGGTCGTACACCGCCGGGATGACGTTCTCGTTCTTTCGGATTGCCGCGGCCGCGCATCGGTGAAGAACATCGAGAACCAGCACCGGATCCTGGTGGAACCAGGCTTCCAGGCACCCACGGGGCTCCGGCCTGAATCGAGGGAAGAGGAAGTACATCGCCAGACCTCGGCGCTTTTGGGTGTCCTCGATCGGACGGGCTGGTTCGCAGCCGTCCATGAGCCGGTGCATGCCGGCATGGACCGGGTGGGCTAGATAGGGCCTCTTTGACTGGGAGAAGAGCGAGATGGTCTTGTCCACGTCCGGAAGGTCCTCGCGCCACAGAGATCCTCTCAGCGCGGCCATGACGGCCTCGGCCAAACGCCTGCCTCCCCCTATGAATTCGCGGAGGCGCTCGAATGGTGAGTCGGAGGCGTCTTCGCCAAAGGCGCCGAAGTAGGCCAATGCGAGGGTGTCCAGGTTCGCCGGCGAGAAAGTGTTGTCCCACAACTTCGATTCGTGCTCCGAGAGGAGTTGTTCCCATTCTGCGCGTTCTTGCCTCCGGTCAGCACGCTTCTCCTTCGCGATCTGATCGATCTTCCGCCGCCATTCGTCCTCCCGGTCGGATCCGTCCGAGTTTGCCGGAGACAGTAGTGTCTCAAATTCTCGAGCCAGGTCCTCATGGTTGTGGACCCGTTGGCGAATTTCTCCAAGGGTCAATCCTTCACTCAGGGAGGGATCGCTCAACGTCCGGTGGGCAATCCGCAGGAGTCTCACAGAGAGGGCGGGTTCGGTGGCGACTCTGCCCAATGCCTGATCGAGACACCAGGCGCCCAGGTCGGGGGGGAGCTTGCTGGATTGCAGGGTCCTTCGGAGAGACAGGAGGGAGGATCCGTGGCCATTCTCGCCGAGGTCCTCGCCAAGCCGTTTGAGGATGATCCCCTTCTGCATCTCCGGGCGCTGTTCCAGCCATGTCCTCAGGGCGTGGATACCTTCGCGTGCAGGGGGCCATCCTGGGAGTACCGGGTGATTGAGGGTGCTCAGCCAGTTGTTGAGACGGTCAACCGAGATGTCGGCGCCTGTCCGTTGCACGGCCTGAGCCACGAGGCTATGTGGAAGATCATCGTATCCGGAAGCTACGAGGGAGGGGAGGATCTCATCGGCGCCTGCGTGCAGGGCATCCAATACATCGCCCATCTGTTGGTTGGAGGAGGCTTCAGCAAGATCCTGGTTCCAGAACCTCCAGTGTTGTCCATAGAAGCTCCCGTGATGCCGAGGGCCTGCGTATCGCCACACCTGCGCCGGAGGGAGCTTTTCGGGATACAGCCATTTCAGCAAGGTGCCGCGAAGCTGGTCATCAGGATCCACCGATGCCGAGTCTTGGCTGTCTCGGAGGAGATCCCATAGCTCGAGCTCCTTGGTCTCGCCGGCCGGAGCGATATTGATGTAGGCGTCAAGAGCAGCGGTCCTAACCCAGGAGGGCCTTTCGATGTCCCGAACAACGGCAATGAGGCTCGGCGCCAGCCCGGCCAGAGCCTCCTGGTCCTCCTTGACTTGTGACAGAATCCTGCACATCAGGCCGACGACACGGTCGCTGGAGGATGTCTCACTCCGACCTCCTATCAGGCGGTGGATGACATCCGCCATATCTGCGGAGACAAGGGAGCGGAGAGTCCAAGCCGTGTGGTGATCATACAGTGAGAACACGGCCGATGGCGGTTCGCGTTCGGCCACATCGGCCAGTGACCGGAGGAGGCGGATCCTGTCGCTGCGCGAGAAGGCTGCGATGTCACCGTACAGTCCAACACCAAAGGGATCGGCATCGATCAGCAGACCGCGAGCGTCGGAGCAGTGGACCGCCATCCAAGCCGAAAGACCGCGCAGCGCCGTGACAACGTGTCCGTCGCTTGGGCCGGTCATCAGTGACAAAACCCTGCCAGCGGGAAGTCCGCTTTCTATGAGTTCCGCAAGGTAGCGCCCGCCCAGGAACTCAGCCACCTGGCGGTGGTAGGGATGAAACATGCCCTCGGCGTCGGCGGCGAACAACTTGGTGCCCAATGCGCCTTCCAGGACCTCCCGTGTCATGCCGGGAGGCGCCTGGATGTCGTCCAACTCCACATGGCCGGAGCCACCTGAGCCGCCAAGTCGCGAATACCCCTCCAGGCCTGAGAGCAACTGCAGAGCACAGAGATAGCCACCCGCCTTCATGGCGTCCGCAGGCCGCAGGGAGGTCGCGATCCGATGCTCAGAGTTCTGCTCGGTCGCCAATGCTCGGCAAGCCATCTCGAAGGTCTCGCGTCGACTCTCCGGCCACTGTCGCCCGTCGCCGGCGGCACCTGCCAGCAACTCCAACATCAGGGGATTCTTCAACAGCGGCCAGATCCCCCGGCGGAGGGACTCTGCGATCAAGTCATCTGCATTGCCGTCCATCCGAGCCGAGAGGAGTTGGCGTATGGCCTCGTCGTCAAGCGGATCGAGGCGAACGACCGTCACCTGTCTCGCAGGGGCCACCTTCGCCAGGTTCTCCCGATCGTTGGGCCCCAGCCAGTCAGCCTCCCGACAGGAGACACGGAATCTTGGGGGGCGGAGTTGATCCAACCGTCCGCGAATGGCATCCAGGGCTTGGCGGTAATCCCGCGTACCCGCACGGATCTCGTCGAGGCCATCGATAAAGAGAGTCCTCTCGCTCCACTCCGGACGCGAGGCGATGTCGAGATTGATGAAGTCCCGGGCCTTCACGTATTCAGCCGCAGAGCCCAAGGCCTTGCACTCCTGTTGGAATTCGGTGGTCTTACCGATGCCGGGGTCCCCGAGCAACACCAGGGCGGGCCGGTCCCGGAACCGGCTCAACGGCTTGGTTTCTCCCAGAACGGCGCCATCTCGGCGCTCGGGGCGGATCTCTGTGCACGTGCGCGGGACAGGACCGCTCATACCGTGTCCAGCCAGTGATCGGCGGGCACTGACAGGAATTCATGCAGCGGTTCGCCACCCGACCCCACCACCATGGTCCTGGACGGCCGGAAGCGCTTCTCGAACTCGGCCAACCCGGGGAGTCCTGGCGACCACCTTCCGGTCTTGACCTCGATCCCAACCGTCCGCGGCCCTCTTTCCAGGATGAAGTCAACCTCGTGGTTCCTCTCCCTCCAGTACTTCACAATGGTGCCAGGACCGGCGGTGTTGATCAGGTGAGCTCCGACTGCGCTCTCCACCAGCCGACCCCAGAATGTGCGGTCGGCGCGTGCCTCTTCGAAGCTGTATCCCGTGGCGACAGCCATGAGGGCGGTGTTGAGCACGTTCAGCTTAGGAGTGGAGGCTCGGGCGGACACAGGGCGCGTCGTGTACTTCGTCAGACCTGTCACCAGGCCCGCGTCCGAGAGGAGCTTCAGGTAGCGGGTTAGGGTGGTGGTGTTCCCCGCGTCCTGGAGTTGTCCCAGCATCTTGTTGAATGACAGAACCTGACCCGAGTAGAAACAACCCATGTCAAACAGCCGCTTCAAAAGGGAGGGTTTGTCGACCCTCGTCATAGAGAGCACGTCGCGTTCGATAATCGGCTCCACGAGCGCACCCCGAACGTAGGAAAGCCACCGGCGTTGATCATGGGCAACCGAGGCCGCTCCCGGATACCCGCCGAAATAGATGAAGCGGTCCAAGTCGTAGCCGAATGCGTCGACCATCTCCCGGTACGACCAATGGGTAAAGGGGATGGGCTCGAAACGGCCGGCCAGACTCTCATTCAACCCGCCCTGCATGAGAAGGGGAGCGGAACCGAGAACAACCACATGGAGCGGGCACTCGGCTGCCCGGTCGGCGTCCCAGAGTCCCTTCACAGTTTCGGACCAATTGTCGATCTTCTGGATCTCGTCCAAGACCAGCACGAGACCACCTGATACCCAGGCATCTCGCCGAGAGTCCTCCCAGGTCCTGATCAGCCACTGCCGGTCTCTCATCACCGGAGGCGAGGCCATCAAGTCGGCTCCGGAATCCAGCGGTCGCGGTCCGGTCGCTTCGGCGCCGGGATCGTCCACGGCGAAGAATCGGCTGTCGAGTTCAATGCATGACAGAGCCTGGCGAGCCGCCTCGGTCTTGCCTGTCTGGCGCGGGCCGAAGATCGCCAGCAGTCTCCGGGGGCGTTCTGACAATCTCTGGATTAGGGTCTGAACCTGCGAACGTTGGAACATGCTCACGCCATTAAGGCTACAGCAGTGAATGTAGGTCCTGAGTAGATTTACTCAATAGCTACATTTCATCCGAATTCGTCCGTCCTTGGGGCGCATCTGGACAATCTCGACTCGCCCTGTTTCGGGGATCCCGGATGATCCGTGCAGCAGCCACACCGCGGAGTGAACCGGGCCGCCGAATATTGTGGGGCTGGGTTACCATGGCTGGGAGAGGCATGGTTGATTTGGCAGCTGTGTCGGTGTCGGCGCATGCATGGAGTGGATGCGATGGTAGTTGTTGATGGGGGTTTGGTTCCTACGTTGGCGGAGGCGGAGCGGGCTGCGAAGGTGGTGGCTGGGGAGGGCGCTGGATTGGTGTTGTTGTTCGGGTCGGTTGCCCGGGGTGAGGCGCACCGTCACAGTGATATTGATCTGATGGTGGTCTTGGACGATCTGGATTATGGGGTGCGGGAGGATCTGGCCATGGAGCTGGGGCGGTTGGCGAGTGCCGAGGTGGGCTGTTCCGTGGATGTGCATCTCACGGATCGTCCGGAGTGGAAGATGCGCACCGAGCGGGTGGTGACGTCGTTTGAGAGCAGGGTGAGGGGCGATGCGGTGGTGTTGGTGGACAGGGAACCGGGAGAGGTCGATTGGGACAAGGAGGGGGTCATGCCTGAAAGTGACTACGAAGAAGCAGTAGAGCGCCTCCGCCAGGTAGGGAACGCGCTGGTGGCTTTCCAGGGCCATTTGGTACCCGCCCCCTACCAACGGCTCATGGAACAAACCGGGCAGGAAATGGAGGCGTTCGCTGTTTACGAACAGAGACTCGCTTTGGGGTGCGCCGCCGGGCACCTTACCGTGGAGACAGCGGTGAAGTCTCTGATTCACCTGGCGGCGGCTCCGGAGTCTCAGCCGTGGGGCCATGCCATAGACAAGCTTCTTCCCCAGCTTCCCGAACCGCACCGAAGCGAGATCGAAACGCGTCTGGCTCCCGTGGGTGCCGAGGATCTTCAGAAATGGCAGGAACGGGCCCGTTACGAACGGTTTGTCAAGCCCACAGCCGAGGTGTTCACAGCGATTGCCAAAGCGGCCTGCAGCGTGGCGCTCTACACCGCGGATCAGTTCCCGCCGGGACCGGACGTCACAACCCCGGTCTGGCGGAAGGTGTCGTTCATAGAAGAGATAATCGCCAGTCGCGACCTTTACACCGGCCGACACCGGGACGACCGGGACGGTCCCGAACTGTCCTTTGGCCTGTAGCCGTCCTTAGGACCGAGCGCGCAGGGAGAAGACACTTGGGTGTTGGTGACACGGGTTTGGTTCCTACGTTGGCGGAGGCGGAGCGGGCTGCGAAGGTGGTGGCTGGGGAGGGCGCTGGATTGGTGTTGTTGTTCGGGTCGGTTGCCCGGGGTGAGGCGCACCGTCACAGTGATATTGATCTGATGGTGGTCTTGGACGATCTGGATTATGGGGTGCGGGAGGATCTGGCCATGGAGCTGGGGCGGTTGGCGAGTGCCGAGGTGGGCTGTTCCGTGGATGTGCATCTCACGGATCGTCCGGAGTGGAAGATGCGCACCGAGCGGGTGGTGACGTCGTTTGAGAGCAGGGTGAAGGGCCATGCGTTGGTGTTGATGGACCGAGAGCCGGGAGAGGTCGATTGGGACAAGGAGGGAGTCATGCCGAGAAGCGACTATGAAGAAGCCTTGGAACGGCTGATCCAAGTGGAGAAAGCCCTGACGGGCATCGCAGCCAGTGTGGTACCTGACCCATCCCAGCGACTGATGGAGCAGACGGGCCAAGAGATAACGGCGTTTGCCTATTACGAAGCCCGACTCGCCAGAGGTTGTGCGGCTGGGCATCTCACGGTGGAGACGGCGGTGAAGTCTCTGATCCACCTTTCGTCGTCTCCGAAGGCTCAGCCCTGGGGCTATTACCTGGACAGGCTTCTTCCTCAGCTTCCCGAACCGCACCGAAGCGAGATCGAATCCCGTCTGGCGACCGTGGGTGTCGAGAATCTTCAGGGCTGGCAGCAACAGGCCCGTTACGAACAGCATGTCACACCCACCGCTGAGACCTTCACGGAGATAGCCGAAGCGTCTTGCAATGTGGCTCTCTACACCGTGGACCAGTTCGACCCGGGGCTGGACATCGCTGGGCGCGTCTGGACACTGGTGTCTCACATCAAGCAGGAGATCGCCCGCATCGACCTATACACCGGTCTAGACAGGGACACGGAGGGGCGGGGTCTGTCGCCCGATCTGTAGGCCCCACGGGAGCGACATGGCGGCCTCCGGCACCTTTCCTTGTAACCGACCGGGCTCACTCTCAGATCGTGAAGGGTATTGAGTGGAGTGGTTTGTTTGACGAGCCCCTAAGGGGTCTTTCGCAGTTGATTCAGAGCAAGTTGTCAGCGTGAATGCGACAGAATTGTTGGTTCGGGTCTTTCGTGGGTCACTCTTGCATGTCGGGTTTGCTCCGGCCGCGAGGGCGGTCGACCAGGCGTTTCAGTGCTCCTAGGCCCTTGTCGGCGAGCCTGCGGTAGCCGGCGACCACCTGAGTCAGTCTCTTGCGTTCCTCGCCTACGCTCTTGACGATCTCCCCGAGTTCCGACATCTTGGTTGTGTGTATCTCGATTTTCGGCACCCTGCGCCGGTTGGCCTGCTCCAGTCGCTCCAGCGCCTCGGCCAACTCCCGGCGCGCCTGGTCGCGTTGGCCTCGCGCCTCGTCCATCTTCCGGAGGGCCTCATCCACCACGGCCCGGCTTGTCTCCAGATCGCGGTTCGCCTGGTCCAGTTGGCGCCGCACGTTCCTGTGCGCCATCAAAAAGACGATCCACAGGACCAGAAACAACAGTGCGAGGCCAAATGCGACG
>CAYWGY010000089.1:0-237 GCA_964458055.1 uncultured Acidimicrobiaceae bacterium
GACGGCGCCAGTCGTTCCGCGACCTGGACAGCGTTCAGGGCGGCGCCTTTGCGCAGGTTGTCGCCTACCACCCACAGGTTTATCCCGCCGGGTGTACCAACCGTCTCCCGGATGCGGCCCACCAGGGTCTCATCCATGCCGGCGCTGTCAAGGGGGGTGGGTGGGGCTTCGTCCCAGAGTTCCACCCCGGGAGCCTCCGAGAGAATCTGCAGCGCCTCGGCACGATGCAGGGGTCGG
>CAYWGY010000089.1:247-10050 GCA_964458055.1 uncultured Acidimicrobiaceae bacterium
CCAGAGGGAGGCCGCAATGCCGTGTCCCACCATCACCGGCACTCTCACGCAGGTGGGTTCGACGGCCAACTCGCCCGACTCGAGGATCTTGCGGGACTCGTTGACCAGCTTCCACTCCTCGTCGGTGTAGCGGCGGTCGGTCTCCGACCCGGCAAGGGGAAGGACGTTGAACCCTATCGGGCGGGCGTACAGGGTCCCGCCCGGGTCGGTCCATCCTCCCTGGACCAGGGCTTTCTCGTCGCCACGGAGGCGTTCGATCTGTGCCGACAGCTCATCCACCCCCTGTTTCCCCGAGCCCGACACCGACTGGTAGGAGGTGGCAACCATGGAGCGAAGGCCGGCCGCCCGGTGCAGGGGGCCGGCCGCCATCATCAACACCATGGTGGTGCAGTTGGGGTTGGCCACGATCCCTCGGTGTGACGCCAGGGCGTGGTCGTTGACGTCCGCCACCACCAACGGTACGGCGGGGTCCATCCGGAAACAGGAGGAGTTGTCAACCACCACCGCGCCCGCCTCCACGAAGCGGGGCGCATGAATACGAGACCGGGATGCTCCCGCCGAGAAGATGGCTATCTCGATCCCGGAAGGGTCGGCCTCTGCCAGGTCCTCCACCTCGATCTTTCCCCAGGCGGTGGTGAGCTTCGTTCCCGCCGACCGGGCCGAGGCGAACAAACGCAGTTGCCGCACCGGGAACTCACGGGCGGCCAGAATGTCGAGGGCCGTCCTGCCCACCGCGCCGGTTGCCCCCACCACGGCCAGATCGATGCTCACAGGCTCTGCTCCTTCCTGATCCAGGGCGGTCTGAACTCCCTGTGCAATGCCTGCACGGCCCTGTTCATCTGCGACTGGCCCACCACACAGGAGATCCTGATGGTGGAGGTGGAGATCATCTCGATGTTGATCCCGGCGCGACCCGAGCCGCCACTCCCGGCTCGCTCTTCATCCCGGCTCCCACCAGGGAAACCTTGGCGACATCGTGATGTATCTCAACCGTGGTCGCCTTGACCTGCGTGCCGATCATCCTCACGACCTCTTCCGCCCAGGCGGTGGAACTCTTGGGAATGGTGAAGCTGATGTCGGAGAGGCCCTGGCGAGAGACGTTCTGGACGATCATGTCGACATTGATCCCCGATTCGGCCAAGGGCTCGAAGATGGAGGCCGCCACTCCCGGCTGGTCGGGAACCTCCCGCAAGGTGACCTTCGCCTCGGTGGCGTCGTGGGCTATGCCGCTGATAATGGCCTGTTCCATGCTCTCCATCTGGGTCGCCTTTCTTATCCATGTGCCGGGGGAGTCGTTGAAGGAGGATCGTACGTGGATGGGCACTCCGAAACGGCGCCCGACCTCCACGGCGCGGGCCACCAGCACCCCCGCTCCGGAGGCGGCCAACTCCATCATCACGTCATAGGAGACCTCGTCGAGTTTCCCCGCCTCCGGGACTATCCGGGGATCGGCGGTCATGACGCCCGGTACGTCGGTGTATATCTCGGCCACGTCGCCTCCGAGCGCGGCGGCCAGGGCCACGGCGCTGGTGTCGGAGCCGCCGCGACCGAGGGTCGTGATCTCCTTGGACCGCGGGCTGACTCCCTGGAAGCCGGCGACGATAACCACCTTGCCCTCGGCCAGGTTGTCGGTGACCCTGGCGCCGGTTATGCCCCGGATCCGGGCTGCTCCGTGGGTCTCGTCGGTGAGAATCCCCGCCTGGCTTCCCGTGAGGCTGACCGCCTCCACTCCGTGCGCGGCTATGGCCATCGCCGTCAGGGCTATGGAAATCCGTTCGCCGGCGGTCAGCAGCATGTCCATCTCCCTGGCGGGCGGGGAGGAGTTGATTTCCCGGGCCAGGTCCGTCAACTCGTCGGTCGTGTTTCCCATGGCGGAGACGACCACCACCACCTGTGCGCCGGTCCGGTGGGCGCTGACCACCCGCGAGGCGACGTTCCTGATCCGATCAGGCGTGGCAAGCGAGGACCCGCCGAATTTCTGTACGATCCGCGACATATCCAGTGAGGGAGGGGAAGGGCCAAGTCGAATATTACGGCTTGCAAACCTCCATCCGGCTGCCGTTTCGACCAGGGCCCCGACAGCCCCTGCTACGGCAGAACATGCCCCTGTGCCCGACGGTGGGAGGTGAACGGTGGTGTGACCCCCGTATGCAGGCTGGGCGCGGCGAGGACCCGGCGGAGGTGGCGAGCACTACCGTAGAATGGAGTGCAAAGAGTGGTCGGCGAGGGAGAACGCGGCGTCTAAAAGTCGTAACCGGATCTCTAGCCGGAGGTATTCCAGGGAAGAGTCTACGAGGTGAGCAACACAAAGCGACAGCGCCAGAAGGCCGCCAAGGCAGCGCGCGTGCAGGCCGAGCGGAAAAGACAGTCCCGGAAGGAGAACCTGAGACGGCTGGGGATAGGCGTCGGCATGGCCTTGGTGCTGGTGGCCGGACTCACCCTGTGCAGCCTGGGGGGTGACGACGAACCCGGAGAGGAGGCGGACATCGAACTCTCCGACGAGTACCGGGCATACCGGGACAAGCCCACCGCCTGCGGCGCCGACCAACCTCCCGAGGTGCGCGTCAAGAGGTACGAGGACTACCTTCCCCAGGACATTCCGCCGGGAGCGGTGGTGACGGCAAGGATGAGGACATCCTGCGGTGACGTGGTGATGGAACTGGACACCGCGTACCGCCAGACCATGGACTCCTTTGTCTTCCTGGCCAGGGAGGGTTATTTCGATGGGAGCGTGTTTCACCGCATAGCCGACGGTTTCGTGGTGCAGGGAGGCGATCCCACCGCCACCGGTCGGGGAGATGCCGGATACGAGATCGCAGACGAGTTCCCGCCCGAAGACTTCCAGTACACCCGGGGAGTGGTGGCGATGGCCAATGCCGGCAAGGGGACCACCGGCAGCCAGTTCTTCTGGATGCTCGACGACGCTCCCTTCCTCAATCCCCAGTACAACGTCCTCGGGCGGATCACAGAAGGTCTGGATGTCCTTGACGCCATCGGCCGGATACCAACCTCCCTGTCACCCACCGGCGAGCAGAGCCTTCCCCGGGAAGCCGTCTACATAGAGTCGGTGGAGATCACCGTCGGTCCCTGAGCGGGCCCCGCATGGGGGTCGACCTTCATACTCACACAACCGTCTCCGACGGCAGCGACACTCCTGCTCAACTGGTGACGGCAGCGGCGGCGCTGGGTTTGTCTGCGGTGGCCGTCACCGATCACGACACAACCGCGGGGCTGGAGGAGGCCGGAGAGGCGGCGGACCGGGCCGGCATAGAACTTGTCAGAGGCATGGAACTCTCCGTGGAATGGCGCCGGGGCGCCATGCATCTGCTGGTGCTCCTGATCGGCAACCCCGGCTCGATGCGTTCCCCGCTTGAGGAGGTCCGCCGGGGAAGAATGATCCGCAACGCACAGATAGCCGAGAGCCTCCGTTCCCAGGGTCTGCGGATAACCATGGAGGAGGTGCAGGCGGAGGGAGGCGCCGGGACCATCGGCAGACCGCATTTCGCGTCGCTTTTGGTGAGAAAAGGGTACGTGTCGGACATACCCGAGGCCTTCGACAGGTACCTGGGCAGTGGGCGCCCCGCCTACGCCGAGCGATACCGGCTGGGTCCGGAGGAGGCCATCGCCCTGGCTCACCGCGCCGGGGCAGTGGCGGTGCTGGCCCATCCTCTCACGCTGGGGGTGGAGGGAGGGGAACTCTCCGGCGTGCTCTCCCGGCTGGCCGCGCTCGGATTGGACGGCATGGAGGCCTATTACGGGGCGTATTCGGCGCCTACCCGACGGTCGTTGACGGAGCTTGCCCGCCGGCACGGCCTGATCCCGAGCGGCGGGTCCGACTATCACGGACGCTTCAAGCCCGACACGGCGCTGGGAGTGGGAAGGGGCGATCTGGTCGTGCCCGGGGAGGTGTTGGACGAACTGAAGGAGGCGGCTGCATGCTGGAGGAGCGAGGCGCCGCAAAGCAATAGAGTCGAGAGCCGGAAATGAAAGGCAAGGCCATGGGCATGGGCGCCGCTGCCCTGGTGGTGTCCGCAGGGGTGTTGCTCTCCCGGCTGCTGGGCCTGGGCCGCGAGACCATGCTGGCGGCCCTCATCGGAGTGAACGCGGTGGGAGACGTCTACCGAGCTGCCTTCCTGGTGCCCGATCTGCTGAACTACCTGCTGGCCGGCGGTTATCTGACCATCACCTTCGTGCCCATAATGGCGGCTCGCCTGGCGGCGGGCGACCCTCACGGCGGCAACCGGGCCTTTGTGGCCGTGTTCAGGGTGGTGGTCGGCCTGACCGCCCTCTTCACGGTCGTGCTGATGATATGGACGGCGCCATTGATGGATCTGATCTACCCGGGACTGTCTCCGGGGCAACTTGTCGAGGTCACCCGGCTCACCAGGATTGTCCTGCCTGCGCAGGTCTTCTTCGTGGGCGGCTCCCTCCTCATGGCCTACCAGTACGCTCACCGGCGGTTCCTGATACCTGTGACCGCCCCCGTCATCTACAACCTGGCCATCATGGCCGGCGGCGTGGCGGGTGACTTCATGGCAGACCCTGCTCCCGCCGACGGCTTCGTCTGGGGAGCGCTGGCGGGAGCGGTGATCGGCAATTTCGGTCTCCAGTGGTGGGGCGCCCGCCGGGTGGGTCTGCGCCTGCCCGGGGGTGTGGGATGGAACCACAGGGCGGTCCGTACCTATCTTTCTCTTGCCTTCCCTCTCATGATCGGTCAGTCGGTGGCGGTGCTGGATGAGCAATTCGTTCGACTCTTCGGGCAGATGGCAGGTGAGGGGGGCATCTCTGCTCTCTCCTTCGCCCGGGTGCTGAACATGGTTCCGGTGGGCATGGTCGCCCAGGCCGCCGGGGTGGCGGCATTCCCCTTCCTGGCTTCGCTGGCAGCCCGGGGTCGGCGCTCGGAGTTGGCCGAGACGACACTCCGGACTGCCCGGATGACGTTGTTTCTGGGCTTCGGAGCGGCGGCGGCGGTGTTGGCGGTGGGAGGTCCCGGGGTGAGGCTGGTCTTCCAATGGGGAGCGTTCGGTTCCGGCGACTCGGAACTGGTCTTCGCGCTCCTGGCGGTGTACGCCCTGACGATTCCCGCCTGGGGTCTCCACCAGGTGGTGGCCCGCTCGCTGTATGCCGAACAGAGGATGTGGCCTCCGGTTGTGATCGGGACGCTGGCCGCGGCGGTGGCGGTGCCTGTCTCCCTGGCGCTGGTCTCGCAGTACCAGTCCAGGGGCGTGGTCTGGGCCAGCGTCATCTCCATGGGTTCCTACACGGTGGCCCTGACGCTCTTCTGGTTACGCAGTCACGGTGGGAAGGGTGGCAGGGACCTGATCGTGGGGCTGGCCCGTTCCATGGTGGCCGGGGCCGCTGCCGCAGGAGCCGGTCGGCTGGTGGTGAACGGGTTCGCGGGCGACGGAGCGTGGCAGGTCACCCGGGCGCTGGGGGCCTTCGTGGCCGGAGGCGTCGCCGTGGTCATCGTCTTCGCCGTGGTGGCCCGCCTGTTGGGGAGCGCGGAGATCCGGGCTGTTTGGGAGTCGCGACGGAGGGCCAGCCGCGGTGGCGGGTCGCCCGCAGACTGAATCGCTGTCCGGTCGGGCCTTCCCGGATCAATACATGTGGGGGTGCACCAGCGCTGCGATTGACAGTTCGATGTCGCGGATGGCCTGGGTCATGGCCTGTCCGATGAGGTCCATCCGGCGGACCTGGGCGATTCTCTCGGCGGCGCCGTCCAGTGCGTTCTTGGAGAGCAATTCCGAGAAGATGCCGCAGGCGTCGACCAGGCAGATCAGCATGATGTCCCTGGGGTCGGGGATCTCGTCGGAGAAGAGAACCTCCATGATCCGCAGTTTCACTTCCCTTTCGGCCTTGCCGTCGACCAGGGGATATCTTCTGGTGCGGAAGACCCACAGGATCCTCTCCTCGTGGCGTTCGAGGATTCCCCGCTCCACCAGCCTGGAGAGGGCCGCTTCCCGGATCTCGTCGGCATGCTCTGCCGTCTGTTCCACCCAGTGGCGGGTGGGATGGGGCTCCGAAGAGGCGATGGCCGCCAGGGTGGGGTCCAGCAGATTGTCTCCCACCGGCTCGGCGTCAACCAGGGCGAGGTGATCCACATCGGTGTCGATGCGGTTCTCCATTGCCAGATCCATCAGAACGGCGCCGGCCACGGCATAGTTGAGCGACCAGTTGTCCACCCCCAGGAACTTTCCGTCCTGGTCACGGAGTAGGAGCAAGACGATTTCCTCGACAAGTGTCAGCATTGTGCCGGTCCTTCCCTCGTTTCTTTCAACAACCGATGCCTTTGCAATCTCTCGCTCTCGGCTGGTATTACCAAAGAGTAAATCGCTATCAAAGTCTACCGCCGGGCTTCGGTGGCTTGGACAGGATAGCTCCCAGGCCGGCCGGGGAGGTCAGCGAACGGCTCTCTGCAGCATCGACGAATCCAACCAGGGCTGTTCGGATGGCCGGTTGGGTGCGCTGTCGCCGTTGAGGCCAGGATCGGGACGCGGCATCGGATCCGCTGCCGTGAGAGAAGCGGCTCGCATCCAGGCTGACATGCGGTTGGTGACCTTTGGGCGCCGGGCGCGGGCCGCCACGCGGCGGCGGCGTATCTGTTCTACGACTGCCGCCAGCGCCGCGGCCTCGTAGTCACCGGCGCCGCCCCTTATCTGGAAGTGGTCAATCATCACAGGGCTCCACCAGTTCGATCAGGGTGCCGGCCAGGTCTCGAGGGTGCACGAATGCAATCCGGGTCCCACCGCCGCCCCGGCGAGGCTCGGTATCCACCAGCCTGGCGCCCTGTGCCTTCAGGTGTTCCAAGGCCGCTTCTATGTCAGCCACCGCCCAGGCCAGGTGGTGCACGCCCTCCCCGCTTCTGGCGAGGAAACGTCCCACCGGAGTGTCAGGTCCCAGCGGCTGGAGCAATTGGATGAACGAACCGCCAAGGGGGATCATCGCCTCCTCCACTCCCTGGGAGGAGACAGTCTCACGGTGCAGGGGAGTCACGCCGTACTTGGTCCGGTATTCATCCAGGGTCGAATCGAGGTCGTGGACGGCTATACCCACGTGATCCAGGTTCAGTAGTTTGATCAAATTGCTTCCATCGGGGCCCGCTGACCAATTTAGACACCGCGAGAGGGGCTGGGGTTACCACCCCGGGGCAGAATTCCTCCAAATAACGGGTGGGGCGGGCCAACTATTCTTGATCCCAATCATGAATTCTTCCAACCCGGTGATCTGCTCGACCGCCCGTACTCCCATCGGCCGCTTCCAGGGGGGCCTCTCGCCGCTGCGGGCGGTGGAACTGGGGGGTGTCGCAATCGCCTCCGCACTGGAGAGGTCCCGAGTGGCCGCACGGGAACTGGACGAGGTGGTCCTCGGGCACGTTCTGGTGGGAGGAGAGGGCCAGATTACCGCTCGGCAGGCGGCGGTAAACGGTGGGATTCCCATGACGGTCCCCGCCTTGAATGTGAACAAGGTCTGCCTCTCGGGGCTCAGCGCCATAGCGCTGGCGTCTCGTTCCATCCGCCTGGGCGAAGCAAACTTCGTGATGGCGGGGGGTATGGAGTCGATGAGCAACGCCCCGCACGTGCTTGCGGACCTGCGGTCCGGGAAGAGGTTGGGTGACGCCGCGGCGGTGGACCTGATGATGCATGACGGCCTCTTCTGTGCATTCGAGCAACGCAGCATGGGAGAGATGTCGGACAGGGTAAACGGAGAACTTGACATATCCCGTTCCCGGCAGGACGAATGGGCCGCGGAGAGTCATCACCGGGCCGCCCGGGCGACAGAGAGCGGCCACTTCGCCACGGAGATCGTACCGGTGCAGATTCCCCGGCGCCGCGGCGATCCGGTCACCATATCCCGGGATGAGGGGATCCGTCCCGGGGTGAGCGTCGAAGCCCTGGCCGGGCTGCGGCGGGCCTTCACCTCCGATGGGACCCTCACCGCAGGGAACTCCTCCCAGATCTCCGACGGGGCGGCGGCTCTGGTGGTGGCCGGCCGCCGGGCGGCAGAGGCGGTGGGAGCGCCCATCCTGGCGGAGATCCTCTCCTACGGCCAGTCGTCGGGACCCGACGCCACCCTTCACGAGCGCCCGGCCGACGCGCTGGCGGTGGCTCTCAAGAGGGCCGATCTCACCGCCGCCGACCTGGCCATGGTGGAGATAAACGAGGCGTTCGCTTCGGTGGCGCTGTGGTCGGCCCATGTCCTGGGGATCCCCCCCGAGAGAGTCAACGTTCACGGCGGCGCCGTGGCGCTGGGTCATCCCATCGGGGCCACCGGCGCTCGGCTGGTGGTGACGCTCGTCAACGCTCTCCGAGCGGCGGGGGGAGGAGTCGGCGCCGCCACGCTGTGCGGCGGCGGGGGCCAGGGCGACGCCCTGGTGATCAGGGTGGAGTGATTGTGACAGGTGGCGCACATGGTTACGAACTCGCCTTGGCGGAGGTCACCGAGCAGGCTGCCATCGCTGCTGCCCACTGGCAGGGGAGGGCCAACAAGGAAGCGGTGGATCAGGCCGCCGTGGACGGGATGCGGGAACGTCTCAACACCATAGACATCGACGGGGTGGTGGTGATAGGAGAAGGGGAGAAGGACCATGCTCCCATGCTCCACAACGGGGAGCGGGTGGGTAGCGGCAGAGGCGTTGCGGTGGATATTGCCGTGGATCCCGTGGATGGGACATCCCTGACGGCCCGCGGCGGACCAGGGGCACTCTCGGTCATCGCGGTTTCCGAGCGAGGAAGCATGTTCTCTCCCGGGAGCCTGGTCTACATGGACAAACTGGCGGTGGGCCCCGAAGCCGCAGGGGTCATTGACATGGATGCGCCCGTGAGTCACAACCTCGAGCAGGTTGCCAAGGCAAAGGGCCTGGACCTCGACCAGTTGACGGTGATCGTGCTGGACCGTCCCCGTAACCAGGATTACATCCGCCGGATACGAGCGGTGGGAGCGCGCATCCGGCTGATCGGAGACGGGGATGTCTCCGCCGCCATCGCCGCCGCCCGACCCGAGACGGGCATCGACCTTTTGATGGGAATCGGCGGATCTCCCGAGGCGGTGATCGCAGCCGCGGCCATGAGGTGTTTGGGCGGAGAGATCCAGACGCGGCTGTGGGCCGGCAACCAACAGCAACGACAGTACGCAGCCGAGACCGGCCTCGACCTCGACAGGGTGATGTCCACCTCCGACCTGGTGGGCGGGGAAGAGGCGTACCTGGTGGCCACCGGGGTGACCAGCGGTGAGTTCCTAAGGGGAGTGGAGTTCGGTCACCACCAGGCCGTCACCCACAGCGTCACCATGCGGGCCACCGCCGGCACCATCCGCTACATCCACACCTACCACAGCCTCCCCTGAGCGGAACGACCGTGAACCGGCCGTGTCGATCGGACTCCGGGATCGGCGGGCCGGGCGTGCGAGTTTGTTCTTGTCCATCCGGCCTTGACTTCTACTCTCGGTCACTGCGGTCCAACTCCGAGAAACAGGTGGCGAGAAAGCCGCGATCTCGAGTCAGTGGTCACCTTCCGCGGATCTCCTCGATGTAATCGTCGGTGCTGCGGTTCTCACCCAGAATTCCGTAAACGCGGTCCACGGGATGCAGTGAGGCCGTCTTCTTGTGGATGAGCAGGCCGTCAGGGGTTGGTGTGATCTCGACCTCGACGTTGTGATGCATGCCGAATCGCTCCCTCAATGGTTTGGGAATGGTTTTCTTGCCCCTCTCGGAGATTCGCATGACAGTTCCTTGGTATGTATACCAGTATCAGTATGTCATATTCTGTTGTTCTGCTTCAAAGGGAAGGAATCACCTGCGCCGAGGG
>CAYWGY010000090.1:0-9986 GCA_964458055.1 uncultured Acidimicrobiaceae bacterium
CTCTCAACTTATTCATTTCCCTCAATCGCCGGGCGCTCGCTCCGCTCGCTTGGCTACGCGCCTTCGGCGCGCGGCGCAGTCGCGCCCTCCCGGCAGCATTTCAACCCCGTTACATTAATGGCGGCCACCAACGTGGTTCACGTAAGCTATGCTGTCCCCGTCGGGTGACCATGCCACGTCCGTTATGTGGTCCCAGCGATCAGGTTCGGTTGGCGATTTGTCCATGATCGTTTCAGATGTCTGGGCTTCCAGATCAAGGACCCCTAGTTTGTTGTAGTCGGTGTAGGCGATCCGTGTGCCATCCGGTGACCAGACCATCTCGAAGTCTCCCGGATCATGGATAATTGCGGCCCAAACCCAAGGCTCTAAGTAGCTGACTGATATTGACTCCCTTTCGGGGTTTACATGGGTGTCCAGAATGTTGTCACCGTTGGCGTCCATCACAAATATGTTGTTGTGGCGTTTGAAGGCGATAGATGACCCGTCCGGTGACCAGATCGGACCATAGCTTTCGGATTCGTCTTCAGTTAGGGGTGTTTGATTGCCACCGTCTGGATCCATCACAAAGATGTCGCTCCGGTATTCCGTGGTGAACAGGACCTGGTTGCTGTCAGGAGACCATGCGATTCCCGAATCGAGGTAGTTGTTGTCCGAGAGTGTCTTCACCGTCCTGTCGTCAACATCCACTACTAGGACCTCCGAGTCGATTTCACCGCTATTGACGCCTGCGAATGCGATCTTTGAGCCGTCGGGAGACCATACGGGGTCACGACAGCCGGTGGTGTCATCGGTGAGTTGTGCCTGGTTCCCCCCATGGGCGTCCACCATCCACAACGAACCGGACCCGCAAAACGCAATGTGATCGCCGCCGGGTGACCACACCGGACCGCCGGGTGACCACTCCGGATCAAACGTCCCGTCCTCGCGTAAGAGTTCCTGGAGGTGGCTCCCGTCTGCGTTCACGACCAGTATCCTCAGGTCTCTCCACCCCCCACCGGGACCCTCCGGATAGCCCTTGAACAGCAGACGGGAACTGTCAGGTGACCACGCCGGCCCCCACCCTCTGTTCTCGGAGTGGCCAACCACTGTTAGTCTGGCGCCGTCTCTGGTCGCCACCAACACTTCTTCCTCGCGATAGCTTCGGAACACAACTCTGCTGCTGTCGGGCGACCACAACAATCCCTTGTGGTCGCCTTCACTCCGGGAGACCTGTCTCGGGTTGCCGCCATCCGCATCCACCACAACGACCTGACCCCCGGAACCGGGATACTGATAGAAGGCGAGACTGGCGCCATCCGGCGACCAGGCCGGAAAACCATCCTTGACGTCATTGTCGGTGACCCGCACCGAACCATGCCCATTCACATCCACAATGTATATCTCTCGACTGGCATCGGATTCCCTGCGCTCCGCGAAAGCGATCCTGGTGCTATCCGGCGACCACTGGAACCACAAGTCAATCTCATCGCCACCGGCTACCACCACCCGATTACCCCCATCGGCATCCACCACAACAAGCTGAGCACCGGCCCCTTCCTCCACACCTCTCGTGAGAAAAGCTATCCTGTTGCCGTCAGGCGACCACACCGGCCAGCGGGAGCCCCCATCGGTCACCATCACCCGGTTGCCGCCATCGTAATCCATTACAAAGACCCGCCCCTGGAAAGTCGCGGCGACCCTGCTGCCGTCAGGCGACCACACCGCCGATGCACTTCTATCCGGTGCCCCCATGCCATCCGTCACCGACCACAACCCGCCCCCATCCGCACCCACCACGGACAAGTCCCGATCACCATAATTTCCATAACGCGTAAAGACGATCCGTTCCACCAAACCCCCAGCATCCCCACCATCACCCGACACCCCCTTCTCGTCTGGGCCCCCAGCGTCCGCCGCCACATCCCCGCCGGTGTCATCCCCAACCGAACCAACCCCAGGATCCGCATCCCCGATGTCATCTCCCGCCATTAGGTCATCCTCAGCCCCAACCTCTGCAACAGTCACAGACTCCACCTCATCCACAGCTTCGCCGCACCCCGCCATCAACAACACAGCGACCATAACCGCCCGGAATCCACCCCAACGAATCCCACTACTCAACGCCGGCCCTCACACAGATATGTCCAACTGCCCGGACCGCCTGTGGTGATCGGCAGCATCGGAGAACGCGTCCGAGAAGCAGGGCCGGTCGCGGGGTCTCGCCCCACTGCGTCGCTCCATTTTGTTCAGCATCCGGGGTGCTCCGTGTTCGCAACCTAATGATAAAAACATAGCAGTACCCACTAGTTATAGGGTGGGGGAGGGGCGACTCGGAATCGGGCTGGGTCAAGTCTGGGGGCGTTCTGTGACGTGACGCCCGGGCGGGCAAGGGGTGGTGTTCATGCCTCTTGGGGTTGTGAAGGCAGCCATTTGGATGGTAAGGGTTCGACGGCGTCTGCCTTCTCCCAGGGCGAGCCGGGACCGGGGGCGTTTAGAGCGAAGGGTCGGTGTTTCGGGTGTTTGGGTATATGCGGTCAAGCACCGCGGCGAAAAGCTTCCGCCGGCGGAGGGGCGACAAGGTGTACGAGTACCTGTCGCTGGTGGAATCGGTGCGCAAGGGGTCGAAAACCGGTCACCGGACCCTGCTGCGTCTGGGAGAAGTCACCGCTCTGCGCGAAACCGGACAACTGGGTCGCATCATCGCGGCGTTGGAACTCTAACCTGCACAAAGAACGCGTCGACTCCGACACGTTAGCGGCCGAGCAGGCGCCGGCTGTGGGAGGAGTGGCAGCCGCCGTAGCGGTGTGGGAACAGCTGGGCCTGGGCGGGAGATCGTCACTGCTCGTGAGGTCACCTCGGCTACCACACCGGACGGTCCCATGGGTTTGGAGCTGTTGGAAGATGAACCGGGTACTGAGGTTATCGCCGATTCGGCCTACGGATCGGGGCTGAAAAAGAAGAACGACAGCTCAATAGACCAAGCACCCCGGCTCACAGCACCAGTACCCCACCCACCAACACCAATACTCAGCAGCCTCCCAGGCCGCCGGATCACGGCTGCTGACCAGCCGAACACCCCCTCCGAGACGGTCGAAAACCCCTAAAACCAGGGAAAATCGCGGGGAAACGGCGCGTCTGCCGCTAAGTCGCTAACGGTCGGGGGCCATTAGTCGCTAACACCCCGTGGTGGGCGAGGGGGGACTTGAACCCCCACGGGTGTTAAAGCCCACAGGATCCTGAATCCTGCGCGTCTGCCAATTTCGCCACTCGCCCGAGGTGTCATCATTGTACCCGGTTTCTGAGCGGAGCAACGAAAGAAAAACCTAAGCTCGAATGTGACGTGTTGCGGTCGACATACACTACAAACCCATGCGCCGTACAGAGTTGACCTGGGGGTATGAGCTGTGACGGGCTTTGTCCTCACCGCCCTCCGGTTCATCTTCCTGGCCTTGATCTACCTGTTCGTTTGGTACATTGCTCGAGTCCTGTCCGACTTCCTGGGACTGCGCATGCCCGCCCGCCTGGCCCGGCGGGGATCCAGGCTGGTGTTCATAAGTTCGGAGTCGCAGGCGGGAGTCCACTTCACCGTCTCCGACTCGGTTGTGCTGGGTAAGAGTCCCGAGGCCGACGTCCCCATCGACGACCCCTACGCCTCGGAATTCCACATTCGCCTCAGCCGACGCAACGGGAGGCTGTGGGCCAGTGACCTGGGGAGCGCAAACGGGACATACCTCAATGGAAGAAGGTTGCGCAATCCGGTGGATCTGGCTCGGGGTGACGCCATACAGGTGGGCCGCACGGTTCTGGAGGTGAGATGATCTGCACCTGGGCCTCTGCCACCCACATGGGGTTCGGTCGCGAAGTCAACCAGGATCGCATGTTCCCCTCCGGAGCGGGCCGGTCGCAGGAGCCCGCGCTTGTCATGGTGGCCGACGGGTTGGGTGGAGAGAACTTCGGGCATGTGTCTGCAGAGTTGGCTGTGAACACCGCTCAAGCTGCCGGGGGAACACCCGCTGAGCGGTTGAGAGCCGCCAATCAGGCCATCCTGGACCTGGTGAGAGATGAGCCTCGGTGGGAAGGTACTTACACCACCCTCACCTTGGTGGAGTTTGGCGGCGGTATGGCCCGGGTGGCTCATGTGGGGGACACCCGGGCCTATCTGTACCGGGATGGTCGCATCAAGAAGATGACCACGGATCACACCGCCGCCTGGCTGAGGACTCTCCAGGGCATGGATCCCAAGCAGGCTGCCAGCATGCAGGGCGCAGGGAAACTGGTGAGGGTGCTGGGCTTCAATGCCTGGCTGGAGGTTGAGGAAGTCGACGTGTCCCTATCCGAGGGGGACCGCTGGCTGGTGTGTTCGGACGGTCTGTACCGGATGGTGTCAGGGGAGGAGATGGAGAGGATTCTCGGCCGGGGCGACCCCGAAGACTGCGTCTGGAGCCTGGTCGAGATGGCGCTGAGCCGGGGGGCCCGTGACAACGTAACTGCGGTTCTCACAGACATCACGGCATGAGGCGGGTTCCCGAAGCGGCCCTCCTGGCCGGTTCGGCGGCAGCGGCCGGTTTGGGAGCGGCGCTGGTTGATTTCGGCAAGACCGGACGGATCGGGTTGACCGCGGTGGTGTTCCTGGTGGTGTACGGTTGCTGTCTGGGGGGAATGTTCTGGGCGGTGCGCCGTTGGGCGCCGGGGGCCTCTGCTCTCCTGTTGGCTCCCGCGGCGTTCCTGGCGGCTCTGGGCCTTGTGGAGATATATCGCATTGACCCCGGGCAGGGATCGCTCCACCTGTGGTGGCTGGCGGCCGGTGTGGTGGGGGGAATCGGGGTTCTGGTGATTCCATGGGATACCGCCAGGCTTGCATCGTTGGGATACGTTTTTGCCACTGCCGGACTGTGCGTGACGGTGGGACCGTTTCTGCCCCGCTTGATGGAAGGCTGGACCCACCCGGGAACGGGACTCTGGCTGACCGCCGGCGGCGCGGAGGGTTCCGTGATGTTCCAACCGTTCGTATTGGGACTGGCACTCCTTGCGGTTGGCCTGGCGGGGATCCATGTCCGTTGGGAATTGTCCGATGCGCCCGGTGACGGGCCGGATTCGGCTTGGGCGTTCCGGCGGCACCTGGTCGTCACGGCGGGGATGTGGGCCGTCTCCCTCCCGCTGCTCTGGGTCACCGGGGACATCACGGCATGGGCGGTGGTGATGGTTCTCTCCTTCAGCATTCCCTATCTCACCACCGGGCGAAAAGAAGCTGTCTGGACAGGTCTGGGGCTGGTTGCCGGTGGCGTTCTGGCGGGGCTCTCCGCAGCCGGAGTACGTCAGACCCTGGAGATATGGGTGGACCCTTTCGGCGCCGGAGAGGCCGGCGGCGCTCTGAGGGAGGGGCTGTTGGCGGTTGGCACCGGCAGCCTGGTCGGGTCGGGATTGGGCATCGGAGATCCCGGTTTGATCCCCTTTGCCACCAGCGACTGGATTCTGGCTGCCCTCGGTGAGGAGTTGGGACTGGCGGGGACGGTGGCGATCATTGCCCTCTGGTCTCTGATGATCGCGGGAGGCATGAGGGTGGCCCTCTCTTCCCGGGACCTCTTTTCGAAGGTGACCGCCGCTTCGCTGACTGTTCTTCTGGCCGTCGCCTTCGTGGCGGCGGCCGGTGGTCTGGAACGTCTGGTGCCCCCCACCAGGCTGGGCCTTCCCTTCCTCGCCTACGGGGGTTTCCCCGTGATAACGGGTTGGCTGGCGGTGGCGGTGCTGTTGAGAATCAGCCATGAGGAGCAGGGGTCCCAGTGAATCGTGCCATCCGCAGGGTCGCCATGTCGTTGCTCTTGGCATTGGGCGTGCTCGTTGTCGGGGCCACCTGGCACCAGGGATTGGCCGGAGAACGCTACCGGACTCATCCCGAGAACCGCAGGGCCGCCCTTCTGCAGGCCGGGAAGGAGCGGGGTCTCATCGTTACGGTCTCGGGGACGGTCCTTGCCCGCTCCGAACAGGATCCCGGGAGTGCTCTTGCGTTCATGCGCACTTATCCCGGGGGCCCTGCTTTTTCCGCGGTGGTGGGGATGGAGGATTCCACGGATGGATTGGAGAACGTCTATTCCGAGGAGTTGCGTTCCCGGCGGGATCTCAGTGTCTCTGATCTGATGGCGGCCCTGTTCGGCGAGGACCTGCGCCCTCGCGGCCTTCAGGGGCCTACGAGTTGCTGGCCGGCCGCCGGGGCGCCCTGGCGGTGGTCCGTCCCGGAACGGGGGAGGTGCTGGCGTTGGTTTCTTCGCCGGAGACGCCCGCTGCGGAGCGGGCCGCGGGGGTGCTCTATCCCCCGGGGTCGGCGTTCAAGATCGTCAGCGCCGCCGCCGCGCTGGACACCGAGACCGCCGATACCGGGAGCCTCTTCGAGAACCGAACAACCTGGCAGATCCCCGGCACTTCCTCGGTAATGATCAACGCGGGAGACGCAACCTGCGGTGAGGAGCCCCAGGTCAGTCTGCTGACGGCTTTCGTGCTCTCGTGCGACCTGGTGTTTGCCGAGTTGGCTCTGGAGACGGGCGGGGAGGCCCTGGGAGAGTATGCCTCCGCCTTCGGATTCGGGTCGGACACCGAGTTTGCTCTGGACACCCCGATTCCCACCTTCGGCGCGGAGGGATCTCTGGATCCTGCCTTGGTGGCGTCTGCGGGCACGGGTCGGCTGGCTCTCTCGACCCCCCTTCACATGGCTTCGGTGGCGGCAGCCGTGGCCAACGGAGGGGTGCTGATCGAACCCCGGTTGGTGAGAAGTTGGATGGATGCAGACGGAAACGTCATCGAAGAGGGCGGACCTTCTCCCGAAATCAGGGTGATGTCACCGGAGACGGCTGCTGTGCTAAGCCAGATGATGGAGCGGGTGGTGACCGAAGGCACCGGGATGGAGGCCACGGTTGCAGGATTCCGGGTGGCGGGCAAGACGGGAACCGGCCGAGATTCGCTGGGACGTAACCACGCCTGGTTCGTGGGTTTTGCTCCCGTGGAGTCTCCCTCGGTGGCGGTGGCGGTGATGATCGAGCCGGGCGGTGAGTTCGGCGAATCGGCCACGGGCGCCACGGCCGCGGCGCCGGTCGCGTCGGAGTTGTTCTCGTTCTGGTTGCAGCGGGTGCGCCGGTGAGGGGGGACCGGCCAAACCAAGCGCTTCCGGTTACGCGGCGGCTTTTCTAATATCGCTTATGGAGATGGAACTCCCTTACACCCTGGCTGACCGGTACCGGTTGGTGAGTTATCTGGCTCAAGGCGGCATGTCCGACGTGTATCTGGCAGTCGATCTCGCTCTTGGGCGAAGGGTGGCTGTGAAGATCCTTCCCAGGTCGCACAGCGAGGATCAGCAATTCGTCAGAAGGTTCCGGCGGGAAGCCCAGGCGGCGGCCAATCTGAACCACTCCAACATCGTGGGGATCTACGACTGGGGAGAGGCCGAGGGCGCCTATTACATGGTGATGGAGTTGGTGGAGGGAGATTGCCTGCGGGACATAACCCGCGAGAAGAGGCCGATCCCTCCCCGGAGGGCGGCAGATATTGCCCGCCAGGTGGCCTCGGCTCTGGCGGTGGCTCACCGTCTTGGCGTGATCCATCGTGATGTGAAGCCTGGGAACATCATGCTTACCCCCGAAGGAGCCGTCAAGGTCGCCGATTTCGGTATCGCCAGGGCATGGGACCAGACCACCCAGTTGACGGAAGCGGGTGCGGTGATCGGCACGGCCACCTACTTCAGCCCCGAGCAGGCTCAGGGTGAACCGGCTGACATCCGCTCGGACATCTACTCGCTCGGGGTGGTTCTCTACGAGATGCTGGTGGGACGGCCGCCCTTCCAGGGGGAGACTCCCATGGCGGTGGCCTATCAGCACGTCTCCTCGGAGGTCACCCCTCCGTCTTCGCGCAACTCCGATGTCCCTCCGGAGCTGGATTTCATCGTGCTCCGGGCCTTGGCCAAGAATCCGGACCGGCGCTACCAGGATGCCGAGTCGTTCCTGCGGGATCTGGATGCCTGGCTCCGGGGAGAGGAGATTCCGGGGGTCGCTTCCCGGAAGCCCCAACCGTCATCCCAGCCTGCCTCCGCACCTGCTCCGGTGGTGGTGAGGAGGCCGGTGTCGGCATCCCGCGCCCCCACCCAACCGCCGCGGGGAAAGGTGGTTCCCCAGGGCTACTACCCGCACATGCAGGAGCGAAGACCGGTGCCGCTGCCGTTCGTGTTCGGGGTGCTGGTTCTCCTGGCGGCGCTGGCCGGCCTGACCTGGGTGGTGTTGAACCTGCTCCAGGCTCCGGGTCCCGAGCCCGAGGCGGTGAGGGTTGTGATCCCCGATGTGGCGGGCAGATTGGAGGCCGACGCCCTGGCTTCCATACAGGAGTCGGGACTGATCGTGCGGGTGGTCCGTCAAAGCGACGATGAACTGCCCGAGGGGAGGGTCATTTCCACCGATCCGCCTCCCGGGGCGAGAGTGGAGTCCCGCACCGTCGTGCAGGTGGTGGTTTCCAGCGGTGCACAACGCCTCGACGTACCCCTGGTGATCGGCCAGACCCAGGGCACGGCCGAGAGTCTCATACTTGCCCAGGGGTTCCTGGTGGGCAGCGTGGAGTTCCTGGAGAACACCGACCGGCAGGTGGGGACTGTGGTCGACCAGGAACCCCTGCCCGGACCTCTGCTTCCCGCCGGAACCCTGATCGATCTGGTGGTGGCTTCCGGTCCGGGGCTGGTGGTGGTGCCGGATGTGGCGGGACTGCCGTCCAGTGAGGCCCTGTCGGTCCTGGCCCAGTCAGGTCTGAGGTGGATCGAGACAGTCGAGACTTCCGAGACGGTCCCGGCGGGTCAGGTGGTCCGCACAGAGCCGGGAGGAGGGGGCGGGATAGCCGCCACCGATCAGGTGGTGGTGGTGATTTCCGCAGGGTCGGAGACCGATGTCGGTACCGGGGACCTGTTGGTGCCGGATGTGGCGGGGATGTCCTCCGGGGAAGCCTTGGTGGTTCTGGCCCAGGCGGGCCTGAGATGGGCGGAGGCGACGGAGGTGTCGGATACCGTGCCGTTGGGGAAGGTGATCAGAACCGAGCCGCCCGCAGGCGAGAGCGTGGAGGCGGGTGGCCAGGTGGTGCTGGTCATCTCGGAGGGAGCCGAATCCGAGGTCCCGGGAGGCACGGTTCCCGATGTCGTCGGGCTCTCCGGAGAAGAGGCCTTCGCAGTCCTGACCGATGCGGGCCTGAGTTGGGCGGAGGCGACGGAGGTGTCGGATACCGTGCCGTTGGGTGAGGTGATCAGAACCGAGCCGCCCGCAGGCGAGAGCGTGGAGGCGGGTGGCCAGGTGGTGGTGGTGGTGATCTCAACTTCGGGAGAGACGGAGGTGGATCCCGACGTGCCGGATTCCGTGGTGGACCCCGACATTGTGGTGATTCCCGATGTGGCCGGTCTCTCCAGCAGTGAGGCGTTTGCATTGCTGGCGAACGAGAGCCTGAGTTGGGTGGAGGTGACGGAGGCCTCCGATGTGATTGCCGCAGGTGGGGTGATCAGGACCGAACCGGGACCGGGAGACAGGGTGCAGGCCGGGAGCCAGGTGGTGGTGGTGATCTCCCAGGGACCCGCCGACAGCCGGTAACCGGGAACCCCGAGGACACACCCGCCCTCGGCGGTCGGTCCCCTTTCGAGAACTCGTCCCGGTTGCCGGCCCGGACGAAGATGTGGAGGGCGTCAATAACCCTGGTACACGTCGGCGGGAGCAGGACCCGAGTGATTGCGAAAGAGGGTGTATTCCTTGGCGAAGTGGGTCAGCACCTTGCCGGTGGGGCCCGACCGGTGTTTGGCGATGAGGACCTCGGCGAGATTGTGAGCAGACTGGTTGTCGGGGTTGTAGTACTCATCCCGGTAAAGGAACAGCACGATGTCGGCGTCCTGTTCGATGGCGCCCGACTCCCTCAGGTCGGAGAGCATGGGACGCTTGTCTTTTCGCATTTCCACCGCCCGGTTGAGTTGGGACACCCCGATCACGGGTATGCCCAGTTCTCGG
>CAYWGY010000091.1:0-9977 GCA_964458055.1 uncultured Acidimicrobiaceae bacterium
CAGGTCCTCTGCTGCCCACAACGCCACTACCGACTTACCGGTGCCGCAGGGAAGGATCAGCTTCCCACGGTTGTACTTTCGGAAACCGTCCTCTATTTCATCGACCGCTTCTTGTTGGTAGCCACGCCGCGTATGAATCTTGGTCTCGAACGCCAACGACTCGGGGATGTCCACGAATTGTGCCCAGTCCACCGGCCAACTATCCAGGTCGCCATGGGTCAACACCCGGCAATTGGGCGTGTTGTTGAGGTTCTTCCACCCGAGCCTGGGAAGCGGCTTTCTGGATGTGGAGACAAACATGCGGCCATGGAACCCACCGGCAGCTGCTAAGAATTTGTTGATCTCGGCGTTGGGAACGCCTGAGTTGAAGTAGTTCTTGCATTGGATAGCCCAATGGTTGCCGTCGTGATCTTCGGCTACCAGGTCAATGCCCTCGTCCGGTTCGTCGCTCCAGTCCTTCCACAGCCGCACCTTCGTGAACTTGTCGCGGAACTCGCCCGGGTGGTTCAGCAGCGCAGATCTGCACATCCGCTCGAAACGGCGCCCCTGAACGGCTGTTGAAGGTGCCGTGCGGCTGATCTGCGCCAAGGCGGCGTCTAGGTTCGGCACAGCACCCTCTCGTCGATCACGGGCGGTCGCTGTCTATGTCCATTACTGGGACAACTGGCGGGAATACAGGAGTCGCTCACCACGCGTGTTACTGTAATGCCACCCTGCTACACCTTCCACATTTCGCAAACTTCAAACGGAGCCCACCACAAGCCTGGGAGGTCCCTTTTGGTCTTCCGCAGACCTACAGGCATCCAGTAGAGGGCTATGGCCGATGGTCTGTCTGTGGGGAGTCGTTGACAGTAGCAGTCGAGCAGTTGTGCTCTCACCTCGGGTTAGGCAACCAAGAGGGGGTTGAGTGAGGTGGGCCCGTTTTGGTGAACACTACCGTCTACAAAACGGGCCAACTCCATCGCCAACAAACAAGACCAAATGCGTGATCGCCCTCGGTGGGCAGTTAGCCACCACCCCTGACCTAGGGTGCTGTGGGGGGTTCCAAGAGCTTGTCACACTTCGGACTGCCCGTCCTGCCGAGAATGGCCCTTGGGCCCCGCATGGGTCGTTGAGGCTCGTCCTTCTCTGGCTAGCCCTTCGGCGGATGCGTGGCTCTTCCGTAGCAGTTGCGACTCCCGATTCTGCGTTCCCTGTTGTGGATGAAGTGTTCTGTTCTCTTTCCTTATAGCGGTCTTTCTCCCCGGCCGCTTGGGCGGCACCCTTCGTGCCGAACACCTTGCTCACGCTTGCGGACTCCGCTCGCCTGTTCGCCCAGCCATCACCATAACGAACGGTGTGCAACCTCCAGCAGTGGTGCGGGGCGTGCATCGCGTGAAGGGCGATGCGGGGGATGCCAGACCTGCCGTGGAAGCTGGGGATTGTGCAGAAGGGGAGGAGAGGTGATGACGGTCAACCGGAACTACAAGTAGAATTGGGTGCCCTATACGGGACAATTCGCTGGCAACTGGAGATGGAGCGGGAGCTGCATGTCTCGCTGGCCGGAGAACTGAAGTGACTGTCGGACACCTTGCCGATGTGGTGTTAGGGGGTGTGGGCTCCTATTGCCAGTCGTGATGACGACTCGATTGCTGTAACGGTATTGACAGACTAAAGACGAGAAAGAGACGGTTCGGCTTCCCAAGCACCAGAAAGGTTGGGGTTTACGAATGGCAAAGACCAGGAAGGTGTTGATGGTGGTACTGGTCCTAGTGGTTGGGTTGCTGGTGGGTGGGCTGATCGTCTGGTGGGTGAATTCCCCGCCAGGATCCTCGCTTCTCCCCTTTAGAGATCCTGATGGCTATATGGGAAGAATCCCTCCACTGACGAAATTGGAGACCTACCCGCGGCTGGTCCCGTGGGAACTCGCATCGCCAGCGGAACTGGACACCACGGTTCTCATGTTGAATGCTCAGTCATACGCCTGCAACCTCAGCAAGGAGCGTCCATTTGGTCAGGTGCAGGAAACCTTTGACCGTGTTGAAATCCACGAGACGGCCGATACCGTAACTATTGAGACATGGCTAGGTCCCCCCGAGGGAGATGGCTTCTGGCCGGGATGCAAAGGTACGGGAACCGGCTTCCCGGTTCGGGTGGAGTTGGACAGTCCACTGGGCAACCGGCGATTCGTGGATTCCGCATGCAACCTTGACCGACACGCCCACCTGAGCGTCTGCGAAGACCCGGTCAGCAAATTCCGGGAGTTGAAGTTTGGGACCAGGCCGACAAGTTGACTCACCCTGAATCAGATAAGGCATGAAGACCCTCCCTTGGGTCGGTCACACCACGAATAAATATCTCGACTCCACAAAAGTGGGGGCACCCCTAACCCCTCCGGACAAACCAGGGTGGTTCACAAACACCCTCCCCGCATAGGCCAAACCCCCCGGCAGGACGGCCACAAACCCCCCAAACTGCCGAAACCAGCCTGCCAGCGGCTAAATCGCCACCGAAACTGGGCCTAATGGCCAGCCGCCCTCGGTGGGGCCGGTGGGAATCGAACCCACGACCTCCGGGTTAAAAGCCCGTTGCTCTGCCAATTGAGCTACGGCCCCGCCTCACAGGATACGGCGTTGTGAGTTGGTTTGCTACCCCGGATTTCGTGGTGTTCTGATTGGTCTCACTTGCTTGGTGGCTCGGTGGCTTATCCTCTGGTTCACTGGCCTTGTTGTTGATTGGATGGGGTGATTGCGGTGACGAATGATCTTGGTGGAGCGGCGAAGGGATCCCGTGATTGGAGGAGTGTTCTGAGTGAGGAGGACGCTGCCAGCCTGTCGGTGTACAGCCGGACGCGGGAGGCGTTTGGGGGGAAGTCGCCGATTCTCCTGGTTGTTGATGTGACGGAGGCGTTCGTCGGGCCGAACCTTCCGGTGGCCGAGGCGCAGAAGACTTGGAGACAGGCTTGCGGCGAGGAGGCCTGGGCTGCCGTGCCGGCTATTCAGAAGTTGCTGGGAGCCTTCCGCGCCGCCGGCCGTCCGGTCATCTTCACCACGCCCGACGGAAACCAGCGCCGGACAGGGCCGGTCACCCGCGGGACCACCACGGCCGATGTTCCCGAGGGACGGGAGATCATTGCGGAAGTGGCGCCACGAGAGGACGAGTGGGTGCTGAGAAAGCCCAAGGCCAGCGCCTTCTTCTCGACTCCCCTGGTCTCGTCTCTGGTCAACCGAGGATGCGACAGCCTGGTGGTTGCCGGAGGCACCACCTCGGGTTGTGTCCGCGCCACGGCCGTGGACGGGTCGTCCTACGGATTCGAGATGCTGGTGGCAGAGGACGGGTGCTTCGACCGGGCGAGGCTCAATCATTTGGTGAATCTGGCCGACCTCGACGCCAAGTACGCCCGGGTGCTCCCCGCCTCCGAGATACTGGGCCTCCTGGGAATGGAGTGAGACCGGTCCCGGTATTCCCCGGATCCGAACCTGCCTCCGGGCTTTAGCATTCCTTGTTCATGTCAAGGATCGACGCTTCCCCCACCTGTCCCGAGAGAGAGCCCCCCGCTCGGCGACTGATGGTTCTGGTGCTGGCGGCCGCCCTGGCCCTGGCCGGATGCTCGCAGACCGAGGCGGACGCCGGGTCCTGTCCGGACGGGATGGAGCCCTGGGTCAAGTACGAGTTGTACATGGGCCGCAGTTCCTCCGACGGCGACGTCGTCACCGACGAGGAGTGGGACGGCTTTCTGTCCGACACAGTCACGCCGAGGTTCCCGGACGGTCTCACCGTGCTGGATGGTTGGGGGCAGTGGCGGGACTCCGAGGGTCGGATCCTTGGAGAGGAGTCCACCATCCTGGTCATCCTGGCGCCGCCGGGAGACGACGGGATGCGGTTGATCGACGAGGTCTCGGCCGAGTACAAGCAGCGGTTCAAACAGGAATCGGTGCTCCGGGTCGTGACCGAGGCCTGCGTGTCATTCTGACCCGGGTCCTTGTCGACGAAGCCCGCTCTGTGTCCGGTCGCAGTCCCCTCACGGTGGTGCACCCCTGCCGGACATGGGCTCGAGGACATGACGCAGTCGTGGTAAATATAATTGTCAGCGAAGTGCGTGACCTCATGTGGCCTGATCACCTGTGATCGACCTGCGGGCAATCGAGGACCTGCTGAGTCCCCGGGCGGCCGCCGCCAACCGCCGATTCGAGACGCCCGTGCTGGTCATCTCGTTGCTGGCGTTGCCCATGCTCATCATCGAGTTGGCGGTGACCGAGGGTTGGCCGGTGGTTGCCGCTGGGGTGGCGAACTGGCTCATCTGGACCGCCGTCACCGCGGAGTTCATCGTGGTGTTCTCCCTGACCGACCGCCGGGCTGACTATGCCCGCAGGGCGTGGTTGTACCTGGCCGTGATCCTCTTCGCCTTCCCGCCGGTCGCCGCAATGAGCGCAACCGGAGCGTTGGTGGGAGCGATCCGGGTGCTCCGGGCGATATTCCTGTTGGCTGTCTTCGGCCACAGCGCCTGGATTCTCGCCACCCCCTTCAAACACCTCTACTTCGATGTTCTGGCGATCATCCGCCACCCGTGGATGCTTTTCATCAGGCCGGTGCTGAAGCGCCGCGGCCTCGGACTGGTCGCCATGGCGTTTGCCCTGCTGGCGATCGTCACGGGCCTGTTCCACGCGCTCTTCGAGGAACAGTCCGTCGTCGAGGGCCTGTGGTGGGCGCTGGTCACCCTCACCACGGTGGGATACGGCGACTTCGCTCCGGTCACCGCGGGCGGTCGCATCACGGCATCGTTGCTGATGCTCTCGGGCATCGGCGTGCTGGCCTTCATAACCGCCAGCGTGGCCGCCTTCTTCGTGGAGGGCGACTACAAGAAGGAACTCCGCGCCGAGGTCCGGTCGATCAACGCACGCCTCGATCGCATAGAGGAACTCCTGTTGTCACAGAGAGAGTCGCCGTCCGCGAGAGACGACTGACCGCTCGCCTGATATCAGACCTTCGTGAGCACCTCGCGGGGGTTGTCCACGAAGATGCGGTGGATCAGTTCCTCCTCGAAGCCCTTGTAGCGCATCAGGTTGCGGACCGTCTCGGGTAGATGGCGCCAGCCGTGGCCGCCGTAGCGGCGCAGCCAGTGCTTGAGGGCGATGTCCGAGGAGACCAGCACCCGGTCGGCATGCCCGGCGTCGGCCACCGCCTTGAGCCAGTTGAGGCGGATGGCGTCGTTGGGCTGGTCGACCGGTGCGCGCTGGCGGAACGACCCTTCCCAGCCGAAGGTGTCGAAGGCCAGGTAGACGCCGGTCTTGGCCATCTCGAGAAGCGGCGCGCTGTCGAATACGTTGGTGCCCGCCGAGGTGTTGAACCGGCTGTCGCAGTGGTCGATGATGGTGCGGTTCAGGTCTCCGCCGGCCTCGTCGACCACCCTGACGATGTCCCAGGGTGACGCCGGGTTGAAACCCGGGTGCACCGAGAGCGTGACCCCTGTGGCCACCGACGCCTGGGCGGAGGCGCGGAGCACCTTCTCCTCGTTGGGATGCATGGGATGGTCCATCCCCACCTCGCCGATGATGCCCGCCTTCACTCCCCCGGCGACGCCCACCTCGATGTCGGCCACCATGAGTTCCACCAGTTGTTCCTCTGAGAGGTCGTCCATGTCCGGTGGGTGGTAGTCGGCCAGGTACCAACCGGTTGCCATCACCGTGTGCACCCCGGTGACCCGGGAGATCTCCACCAGGCCGAGGGGGTCGCGGCCCATGCCGCGGGTGGTCTGGTCGACGATGGTGGAGCCTCCCACGCGGCGGAACTGGTCGAACTCGTAGATGGCGTCTTCTATGGAGTCAAGCTTCTGGTCGCCGTAGTAGACCCAGTGCTTCTGGCGGTCGTTGAGGTTCTCAAGGGTGACCGGCTGTCCCCACCTGGCGCTCCAGGTGGCGGCCGTTCCCGGGCCCTCCTGTCCGGGTTCCCAGCCGGCTTCTGGCCGTCGCATGATGGGAACGTACTTCTTGGCGCCGGTCTTGTACTGCTCGACGCCGGTGATCCCCTTGGTGAGGTCCAAGAGGACATGTTCGTGGATGAGGGAGACCCCCGCCTGCTCGGGAGCGATCGGGCCGAGGACGGTCTGGATGTAGCCGCGGTCGGCGCCCATCAGAGCACCGCCATGGGGGTCACCAGCGAGCCGGTCCCCTGGGGGAGGTTGAGCGGGTTGACCGTGAAGAGGAAGGTGTCCCGTTCGGTGCGGGCGCACTCTGCGCCCAGGGCCTCGAGGTCCATGTTGTGGATGAGGGGCAGTCCGTAGAACACCTCCGCCAGCACGTGCACCGGGCTGCGACAGTAGGCCTCGTGGCGGTGCGGGAAGGTGTCCGCCGGCGAGTCGGTGGCCACCACGCTCACGTCCCGGGAGGCCAGGACGTCTATGCAGTCGGTGTCGAGACCCGCCCAGGTGCCGTGATGCCAGGTCCCGTGCTCGCTCAGGTCGGTGGCGGCCAGTCCCACCCTGATGGTCCCGCCGATCCGGATCACGACCGCGTCTCCGGGCTCGATCCGGTCCAAGGCGTACTCCAGGTCCTCGGGCCAGACGGAGTCACCCGGTTCCAGTGCGTCGACACCGCGGCGGCGGGCGATGTCCATGAACACCGCCCGGGTGGCCACGGAGGTGAGCGGGGTGATGTCCATCTCGGTCCTCTTGATCTTCTCGGAGATGGTGACCACGTCCGGGAAGTAGTGGCCGTTGAAGGTGCGGCCCCGGTATCCCATGTGCGCCAGTGCGTCGATGTGGGTGTGGGTCATCCCGTGCACCCTGGTGGAGAGCCGATCGGCGGACGACTGGGTGAGGTCTCCCTCCTCGTAGCCCCCCTCGTCGGCCTTGATCATCTCGTGGACCACGAACGGGTCGGTGAACCGCTGGTGGGTCTCCTTCAGGTCCAGGGGCCGGGCGAGACCGAAGGTCTTCCCGGTCCTCACCTCGGCCGCACCCCGCCGGGTGGCCTCGGGGGTCAACAGGTTGAGGGTGCCCAGGTCGTTGGGCCAGCGGCCCCAGTTGCCGGAGTGTCCGGGCCATTGGTCGGCGGGCCATTCGGTCATAACATCCATTTGGTTCGTCACCTCCTAGGGACAACTGGTCAGCGGTGGGCCCTCGAACGACTCCATGCGGGCGAAGCTCTCCACCGGATTGCGGGTGAGCCGGGTGGCTCTCCACTCCGGATAGCCGATGGTCATCACGGCCGCCAGCCCGTAGCCCTCGGGGACAGACATCAACTCGGTCCACTCTCCCTCGGCGGGGACCGCCAGGGAGGTGATGCGCGACCCCACTCCCCGGGAGGACAGGGCCAGTTGCAGGTTCTGCACGAAGGGATAGACCGAGCCGCCTCCCACGAAGCTGACCCGGTCGAGGTCAGCGTCCATGAGCGCCAGCGCATCGAGTTCGGCCCAGATGAAGAGGTGCACCGGCGCCCGGTGCATGTTGGCGTGGTAGTCGGTGCCCTCCCGGAGTTTCCTTTCCTTGGCCGGAGTCATCTCCTCGGGTGCGGGGTACCACTTGGCGGTGTATCTCTTCCACTCCCGGGAACTGATCTCGCTCACCCTCCGGCGCATCTCCGGGTCTTTGACCACCACCACCCGCCAGGGCTGGCGGTTGCCGCCGCTGGGAGCGAACCGGGCGTCGTCCAGTGCTTGATAGATCACCTCGTCGGGCACGTCGCGGGGCTCGTACAGTCGCACTCCCGACATGGTGCGCATCACTTCGGCCAACTCCATCTGGTTCCTTCCCGGGGTATCTGGCGGGGGGTCTGAACGATTAGAGTAACGGCCCTGCCCGGGAGAAGGACACCCATCATGGAGTCCGCCGTCCCCGAAACTGGGGCGTTTCAGTGTTTGCACTATCTAGATAGTGTATATAAGATATACCCAATACTCGTTGTCTAAAATAGAGAGAGCACATGTTTGCAGGATCGTCCGGCGCCCACTCACGGTTGCTGATCTCTCTCATGATCCTGGGAGGTTTGCTGTTCACGGCCTGCGGCGGGTCGGACAGCCCGCTCCTGGTCTATTCGGGACGGGGCGAGGAACTGATCGGCCCGCTGGTCGAGGAATTCCGGGAGTCCACCGGCATTGAGGTTGAGGTCAGGTATGCCGGCAGCACCGAGTTGGCCGCCACTTTGCTGGAAGAGGGCTCGTCCACCGAGGCGGACGTCTTCTATGCACAGGATCCCGCCTCGCTGGGGCTGGCTGCGCCGCTGATGGCCGCTCTCCCCTCCGATGTGATCTCGGCGGTTCCCGACCGGTTCCGTGACCGGGACTCTCGCTGGGTCGGGGTGTCGGGGCGGATCCGAACGGTGATCTACGACCGGGACCAGGTGCAGGTGAGCGAACTCCCCACCGGCATCGACGACCTGCTCGACCCCCGCTGGGCGGGCGCCATCGGGGTGGCTCCCACCAACGGCTCCTTCCTGGCCTTCGTGGCGGCGATGATCCTCGACCGGGGCGAGGCCGCCACGCTGGACTGGTTGAGGGGCCTGGCGGCTCTCGATCCGCAGGCCTATCCCAAGAACTCCCCGATCGTGGCGGCCGCCGATGCCGGAGAGGTCGGTCTCGGCCTGGTGAACCACTACTACCTCCTGCGCCTGCAGACCGAGGGAGGAGGCAAGCGTGCGGCCAATCACTTCCTCTCGGCCGGAGACCCCGGAAGCCTGGTGATGCCCTCGGGAGTGGGAGTGCTGGCCAACACCGAACAGTCCGAGGACGCCCATGCATTCGTGGAGTTCCTGCTGTCGGAGACCAGCCAGCGCTACTTCGCCGAGCAGACGTATGAGTACCCGTTGGCGGCGGGAATGAGACCGGCGGCCGGCCTTCCGCCCATCGAGTCGATTCGGACGCCCGACATCGATCTCTCCGATCTGCACCGGGCGCTGGAGCGGGCCACCGACTTGGTCGCCGAGGCCGGACTGCTGTAGGTTTTCACAACCATGATGGGGGTAGAGCGGCCGGTTACACGGCCCAGCGCGCTACCCCCCAATACTTGGTGGTGGGTGCTGGCCGGGGTGGTGATGCTGCCCGCGGCGGCGCCCCTCGGGGTGCTTGCCTACGGGCTGTTCAGCGGCGTGGTCACCACCGTTCCGACCGGGCGGCTCCTGGAACTGGCCATCAACACCGGCGCGCTGGCCGCCGCCGTCACGCTGACCTCCCTGATCATCGGCGGCGCCAGCGCCTGGTTGCTGTCGCGGACCGACCTACCCGGGAGGAAGCTGGCAACGGTCCTGGTCGTCGTTCCCTTCGCCGTGCCTTCGTTCGTGGGCGCTCTCACCCTGCTGGGCGCCACCGGCGCCGACGGGGTGCTCTCGGCGGTCTCCGTGTGGCTGGGAGGAAACATCATCCGCTATCCCTCCGGATTCTGGGCGGCCTGGCTGGTGCTCACCCTCATCTCGGTTCCCCTGGTGCACCTGGCGGTGGCGCCGGCCATGCACACTCTGAATCCCACCCTGGAAGAGGCCGCCCGGGGACTGGGCGCCGGGCGACTCAAGGTGTTCCGGACCGTCACCCTTCCCCAGCTGCGGCCCGCCGTCACCGCCGGAGCGCTGCTGGTGGGGCTCTACACGCTCTCGGACTTCGGAGCGGTCTCCCTGCTCCGCTACGACACCTTCACGCGGGCCATCTACCTCGAATACGCCGGGCGGATCGACCGGCGGCCGGCTCTGGGGCTGGCGGCGGTGCTGGCGGCCGTGGCCGTGATCATCGTCTGGACGGAGCGAAGCACCCGCGCCAGGGGAGTGTGGTACACGGCCAAACCGCGGCGGGCCGCCTCCACCGTGCGCCTGGGCCGGGCGGGAAAGATCATCGGGTGGGGGTTTTTGGGAAGCGTCGTGTCCGTGTCGCTGCTGGTGCCGATGGTGGTGCTCTCGGCCTGGGTCCTGCGGGGCCTGGTCTCGGGGGTCCTCGCCGACCCGCCCTGGGCGGAGACCGGGCGCTCGATCTGGGTGGCGCTCGTGACCGCGCTGGTGGCGGCGGTGATGGTCACCCCG
>CAYWGY010000092.1:0-9973 GCA_964458055.1 uncultured Acidimicrobiaceae bacterium
CGATGACGCCCCCTCCATGGCCGAGGTGGGCGACTCGCTGGCAAGACTGGTAGATAGCGGGGACATCCTCAATGTGGGCGTTTGCAACCTTCCGGTGCCTCTGATGGAGGAACTTTCCACGACCGTGAAGCTGTTCTCCACCCAGAACCTGTGGTCGCTGTACGACCAGGTTGGCACGGACGACGGGATACACCTGCCGGTGGGGGAGTCGATCATTCCCTGGTGCCGGGGAAACGGGGTGCACGTGTTCGCCTTCAGCCCGCTTGCTCGGGGGCTGCTGGCCGACGGGTTGTCGCCGGACAGGACCTTTCCCACTCACGACGAGCGCTACTACCTGCCCCGCTTCCAGCCCGATGTCTATCCCGAGTGGGCGCGACTCTCCAACCGGCTGGAGGGATGGGCCCGCGACAACGGGCGAACGCTGGTGCAATTGGCGGTGGCATGGACCCTGGCAACTCCCGGGGTCACCTCCACTCTGATCGGCGCCAAGACGCCCCGCCACATCGAGGCCATGGCCGACGCCGCCGAATGGGAGTTGTCAGAGAGCGACCTTGGAGAAATAGAGGACCTCATCGCCACCCTCCCGCCCGAGGCCGCCGCAGCCCTGTCCATCGTCTGGGACCACTTCCCCGAAGAAGCCGTGCGAGCCATGGCCGACCGCCGCCACGGGCGGTAGACGGAGCTGCTGCCTGGTGTAGCCATCATCCCCCTGTTGGGTTTCAAGAGGGACATTTGTATACGAACTCGAGTGGGAGGCGCCTGGCTTGGAGGTGGCTGTCGGGGTTGAGAGATGTCTTCTCCGTCACTCACCTTCGTCAGGCCCGCGGATGCATCCAGGCATAACGTGTAACGCGGTGCGAGAGTGATAGTACCGTCCATATTTCCCCCCTGACCTGGTGAGCGCGGGCAGTCGAGGTTCACTTTCTGCTAAAACCCAATGCGCCTGGGGGTCTTGCCGTGAGTTGCCTACCCACCTGACCATGTGAGGTAAACCGATGGCCATCTCTGTTCAAAAACGGGATCAACCAGGCCCTCCCTCCACATCCGGTGGAACTGCCAAGGCTTGGCGGATCAGGTCTCGGACGTAGATGGTCTCGCACAGGTTGTCGACTCGGTCGCAGGCCCACTTCTGCATCCAAACGTACTCGGTGGCTATGAAACCGTCATAGCCTTGATCAACCAGGTTGCGCACCAACCGTTGAATGTCGATGGTTCCCTCATAGGAGATGGCCTGCATGACATCGGGCGCCGCCTGGCGGACCTGGTGATGTCGGGAAATGGGCAGAAGCGTCTCGATGCGGTCCTGGGAGATACCCTGGTAGACGAAGTGGGCGAAGTCGAGGCAGACCTTGAGACCCGGAACCTCGGATACGAATCGGGCGGTGGTCTCGGGAGTCTCGGTGATGGAGCCGATGTGGGGTTCGAAGCCCAGTTCAAGACCGGCTTCTTCCGCCACTTCCACCCGCCAGGCAAGCTCTTCGGCGGCCAGACCCCAATCGCGGGAGGGCTCGCTGTCTTCGAACGGGCAGCCCGGCAGGATGGTGAGCCCGGGAGACTCGCACACCAGGGTGAACTCTATGAACCGCCGGAAGTCATCCCGTGCCTGCCTGCGGACCTCGGCCGACGGGTTGTTGGGCGCGGCCGACTGCACGTCGAACACGGGCCTGAAGTCGGTGATGACTATGGGAAAGACATCTGCCACCACCATCCCGGCGTCGCTGATCATGCCCTTAACGCGCCGGCCCACCCCGGTGGGGTCGGCGATCACTTCCTCGGCGGAATTGTTGGGGCTTCCCGAGAAGACGGCAACGTCCACCGCGTCGAATTCCAGACCCTTGATCAGATCCAGGTTCACCTGATAGGGGAGTAGGGGGAAGGAATAGTCGGCACACGAGAGCCGCATGAGATGGGTTCCTTTCGTCGGAGGTAGGGACCTTGCCATTAAAGTTAGGCCAACTGATGAGCGCCGTACCCCTCCAGCGCCCGCCTCGCATCGGGCAACTGTCCGTTTATTTCGGGCTATTCGACGAGGCCATGCCTCCCGAGTTCCGTCTCGATCGGGAAGACGTCGCCCGCCGGTACAACGAGTTCCTGTCGGCGGCAGGGGAAGTGGCCTACCCGGGGCTGGTGGATTCGGAGGAGGCGGGCCGGAGAGCCGGAGAGATGTTCGCGGCCGAGGAAGTGGAGGTGGTGGTGTTCATTCCCGCCATGGCGGCTCCCCCCAGCTACGGATGGGAGGCTGTCAGGGATCTCGGTGTTCCGGTCGTCTCGGTGGCCGCCCAGGAACTCTCCTCGATACCCGACATCTACACCACCGAGGAGGGAACCCAGCGGAGCACCCTGGTGGGCCTGGTGATGTTCACCAACGTGTTGGTCCGGGAGGGGATGCCCACGGTCACCATGGTGGGACGCTTGGAGTCCGACGAATTCGCCGCCCAGGTGGCGGCGACGGTCCGGGCTGCGGCCCTGGCCGAGCGGATCGATGGGATGCGGGTGGGAGCGATCGGTGCTCCGATCGGAGGGTACCTGGATGTGGAGGCCACCCCCGAAGAGGTCGGCCGGTTGGGTCTGGAGATGGTGCCGGTGTCCAGGGAAGAAGGCAAAGGGACTGGCGGAAGACCTGCGAGCACGATTCGAGACCGAGCGAACTCCCGACGCTGTACTGGAACGCTCTGCTCGTCTGGCGCTGGCTCTCGGGGAGATCTGTGAGCGGAACGACCTGGCCGGGGGGACGGTCAACTGTCACGGCGACATGTTCCGGTGGAACCCGGAGGTGGGAATCACCGCCTGCCTGGGCGTTACCTGTCTGACCGAGGCCGGAACCCCCTTCTCATGCACCGGCGACCTCCCCGCCGGGATTGCCCTGGTGATCGGAAAGGCAGTGGCGGGGGGAGCTCTCTACTGCGAGGTCTACGGCGTGGACTTCGAAGGGGACTGGGTCCTCCTGGCCAACGGCGGCGAGAGCGACGTCTCGATGGCTGATCCCACCCGCCCGGTAACACTTCTGCCCGAGGACCACTACATGGGTGAGAAGGGACCGGGCACGGCGATAGTGTTCTCTCTTCCGTCCGGACCTGCCACCCTGCTAAGCATGTCTCCCGTTGCGGGAACCGACGACGGGTGGGCACTGGTTGTCGGGGAAGGGGAGATCGTCGGCTCCAGGCACGAGACCATCGAAGGGCCCAACGGGATGTTCCGCTTCAACTCCGGTCCGGCGCCGGAGGCCTTCCAACGGTTCTGCAATGCCGGAGCGACCCACCACAGCGCCTTGGTTCCCGGACATCACCGTCAAACCCTGGAGGTGATGTCGAAGTGGCTGGGCTTCGAGGTGAGGGCAGTCTGAGAGGTCGATATCTCCGGGGCCGGTCTCCGACTTAACTCCTCTCCCGGCAGACGCCCTTCCAACAGGACATATACCATCACTTCCAGGGCTGTTTGCAGCTTGCTACCAGGTCTCGGAAGGAGAAGTGATGCGCATAGCCAAGGTAACTCCGATTTCTGTTGCCTACCCCGAGCCCAACGACTCGGGCGCCACCCGCCACCTGACTTTCTGTCGGATCGAAACCACCGACGGGACTGTGGGATGGGGTGAGTCGGTGACCATGTGGCCGGAAGCCTGCCGGGCGACCGAGCAGGTCATCGAAGGGATGGGGCAGATGATCATCGGTAGGGATGTGGCCGACAACCGCGCCATCTGGCGGCAGTTGCGGGATCACGTCTGGTGGTACGGGTACCGAGGGGGCATTTCGCACTTCGCCCTGTCGGCAATCGACCTGGCGCTCTGGGACCTCAAGGGCAAGGACCTGGGTCAGTCGGTGCTCAAGATGCTGGGCGGCGCGGTGCAGGAGACCCTTCCGGCCATCGCCAGCACCCACGCCTTCCTGACCATGGACGAGGAGATCGAGAAGCACGGCCGGTGGGTGCAGGATGACGGTTACCGCGGGGTGAAGATCGGGCTGGGTAAGGCGGGAGTGACCCGCCTGGGCTTCGACGCCAAGCGGGATATCGAGTTCATGCGTCGACTCCGCGAGGCGGTGGGCCCTGACGCCTGGATCATGCTGGACCGCGGCGTCAAGTGCACCTGGGACCTCGAACACGCCATCCGGCTGATCCGCAAGTTCGAGGAGTACGGATTGCGCTGGATGGAGGAGCCCTTCGAGCCCCGGGAGTACATCAACTACAAGAAGCTGCGAGGGGCGGTGAACACCATGCTGGCCTGGGGAGAGCGTGAGTGGGACGAGTATGGCTACCGGGAGGTGATCGCCACCGGGACGGCCGACGTGGTGGGATGCGACCCCGGCCGCGTGGGAGGCATCACCGGCGCGTTGCAGACCATCCGGCTGGTGGAAGAGGCCGGAGTCTGGTTCAACGCCCACGCCTGGAGCAGCGCGGTTGTGACATCGGCCAGCCTGGCGCTGTCTCTGAGCACCGATCGCTGCCTCCTCTTCGAGTTCAAACCCATCGAGAACCCCATGCAGCATGAGTTGGTGACCAACCCGTTCTACCATGACCGCGGGACTGTGGGCATTCCGCCCGAGCGTCCCGGCCTGGGCATCGACCTGCAGGAAAAGGTGATCCTGAAGTACAAGATGTGAGCCGGCCGTCACCCATGCAGGGGTAGCGGGACAACAACCGGATCGCCCGGCGCCGTGTCAGTGGCAGGACTGGCTTGGTGGATCGAGTGATCCGGTTTGCAGGGATCAATGAACTCCGGGAAGCGCTGTGCTCCTAGAGGTCGAATCGGTCGAGGTTCATGATCTTGTCCCAGGCGGCCACGAAGTCCTGGACGAACTTTTCCTGGCCGTCGTCAGATCCGTAGACCTCGGCGAGGGCTCGCAGTTGGGAGTTCGAGCCCAACACCAGGTCGACAGAGGTGGCGCTCCACTTGATCTCCCCGGTGTGGCGGTCAAGGCCCTCGTAGATGTGTTCGATCTCCGAGGGCTGCCACCGGATGCCCATGTCCAGGAGGTTCACGAAGAAGTCGTTGGTGAGCGTTCCCACCCGGTCGGTTAGCGCGCCCAGCGCCGATCCTCCGGAGTTGGCTCCCAGGACACGAAGGCCGCCGACGAGGACGGTCATCTCCGGCGCGGTAAGAGAAAGCAGGCTTGCCCGGTCGACTAGCGAAGTCTCAGGTCGTTGCGGGTCTTGGGCTCGCCAGTAGTTGCGGAAGCCGTCGGCGGTTGGTTCCAGAACGGCGAAGGACCCGACATCGGTCTGTTCCGGTGAAGCGTCGGTTCGTCCGGGCGCGAAGGGAACCTGTACTTCGCTGCCGGCGTTGCGGGCCGCCTCCTCGATGGCGGCGCACCCGCCCAGGACGATCATGTCAGCCAGAGACACCTGCCTGCCGTTCCTCTGGGCCATGTTGAACTCGGTCTGCAGCCCTTCGAGAACCGAGAGCGCGGTTGAGAGCTCAGCCGGGTCGTTGACCTCCCAGCCCTTCTGGGGTGAGAGCCGGATGCGGGCGCCGTTGGCCCCGCCGCGCTTGTCGCTGTCGCGAAACGTCGAGGCCGATGCCCAGGCGGTGGCCACCAGCCGGGAGACCGGGAGACCGGAGTCGAGGATCCTGGTCTTGAGAATGGCTATGTCGGCGTCGTCCACCAGTTCGTGGTCCACGGCGGGAACGGGATCCTGCCAGATCAGCTGCTCGCAGGCGACCTCCGGACCCAGGTAGCGGGCCACCGGGCCCATGTCGCGATGGGTCAGCTTGTACCACGCCTTGGCGAAGGCGTCAGCGAACTCTTCGGGGTTGTCCATGAACCGCTTTGAGATGGGTCCGTAGACAGGGTCCATGCGCAGCGCCAGATCGGTGGTCAGCATTACGGGGGCGTGCCGGGTTGATGGGTCGTGAGCATCGGGCACGGTATCGGCCGGGTCAGGATCGGTGGGAATCCACTGCCAGGCACCTGCCGGGCTCTTGGAAAGCTCCCATTCGTAACCGAAGAGGATCTCGAAGAAGGTGTTGTCCCACGTCACGGGGGTGGGCGTCCATGTGCCCTCGAGTCCGCTGGTGATGGCGTCGGCGGCCGTGCCGCTGCCGAAGGCGTTCTTCCAACCCAGTCCCTGTTCCTCCAGGCTGGCGCCTTCCGGCTCCGGGCCCACATATCGGTCCGCAACGGCGGCGCCGTGGGTCTTGCCGAAGGTGTGCCCGCCGGCCACCAGCGCCACCGTCTCGGCGTCGTCCATGGCCATGCGGGCGAATGTCTCCCGGATGTCCCTGGCGGCCGCCAGCGGGTCGGGCCTTCCATTCGGTCCTTCGGGATTCACATAGATCAGACCCATCTGCACGGCGCCAAGCGGGTTGGAGAGTTCCCGGTCGCCGCTGTAGCGTTCGTCGCCGAGCCACTCGGTCTCCGGTCCCCAGTAGATGTCCTCCTCGGGCTCCCAGACGTCCTCGCGCCCGCCGCCGAATCCGAGGGTTTTGAACCCCATCGACTCGAGCGCGACGTTTCCGGCCAGGATCATAAGGTCGGCCCACGAGATCTTGCGCCCGTGCTTACGCTTGACGGGCCACAACAGTCGACGGGCCTTGTCGAGGTTGGCGTTGTCGGGCCAACTGTTGAGAGGTGCGAAACGATGGGTTCCGGAACCGCCGCCGCCCCTGCCGTCAAAGGTGCGATAGGTGCCGGCACTGTGCCACGCCAGGCGGATGATGAGGGGTCCGTAATGGCCGAAGTCGGCAGGCCACCAGTCCTGGGAGGTCGTCATCACCTCTTCGAGATCAGCCTTCACCTTCGCCAGATCAAGGCTGTTGAACTCCCGCGCGTAGTCGAAGTCGTCACCCATGGGATCGATCAGCGGGGAGTTCTTGTTGAGGGGCCGCAAGTTCAACTGTTCGGGCCACCAACGATGGTTCGCCAGCGAACCCACGGCGGTGGTCTCATTCAAGACGGGGCATGTGCCGACGGGTGCAGGCGCCTCGGCCATGGCGGTGTCTTCGACAGTCATTCTTGCTCCTTGGCTGTTCGGGGACGGAGGTGACAGCGCGCATGGGCGGGTGGCACCTTGATCGCTGGGCTGGGCGAGAAAACCGACTTCGCCAGCCCGCGACTCGATGCTACCGCCTGGCATCGGAGCCGGCAATGTTGTTAGGGCACCGTTGCCAGCGGAGGGAGCAACCGGAATGGGTGTGTTTCGGGCGCTGAAGGGCCCTCCAAGCAAAGCCTTGCCGGCGGGATGCATCCGGGGTCGCAGGCGGCCAGTGAACGGTTTCGGTTGTCGTCGGCCCGCCATCAGCTTGGCAGGATCAGGCGGGAGTGTGAACCGGGACCGGGTCAGCGATCGGTGCGGTAGGGGTTGAGCAGGTCGGTAAGGGTGTCGCCGAGAAGGGTGAAGATCAGCACGGTCAGGAAGATGGCGCTTCCTGCTCCCACGGCCAGCCAGGGATTGGTGGAGATCAGGGTCTTTCCTGTGTTGAGCATGGCGCCCCAGGACGGCGCGGGCGGCTGCGCGCCCAGCCCGAGGAAACTGAGTGCCGCCTCGGTCAGCACCGCCGTGGCAAAGGTAAGGGTGAACTGGACCAGGATGATGGAGGTGAGGTTGGGCAGGAGCGACCGTTGCATCAGGTAGACATGGCTGGCGCCCAAGGCTCTGCCGGCGGTTATGAACTCGCTCTCTTTGAGCGACAGCGCCATTCCCCGTACCAGGCGGGCGAAGCGGGGGATCTGCACTATGCCGATGGCGATGATGGTGTTGCGCAGGTTGGTCCCCAGCACGGCAACGGTGGCCATGGCCAGGATGATGGGGGGAAAGGCCAGCAACCCGTCGGTGGTGCGCATCATGATTGTGTCGGTCAGTTTGCCGAAGTACCCGCTGATGACTCCCATCGGCACTCCGAAGATCACCGCGATCGCGGTGGAGGCAAAGCCGACGTACAGCGATACCCGCGACCCGTGGATGACCCTGCTGAAGATATCCCTTCCTATCTCGTCGGTCCCCAGCCAGAATTGGGCGGAAGGCAACTCGAATGGGAAAGCGACGGGTTCGATGGGGCCGTAGGGCGCCAGGAGATCGGCAAGAGCCGCCACCAACACCAGTCCCGCCACCATGCTGAGAGTGAAGAGATGGACGGGATTGCGGACGATCCTCCTCCAGATCTTGCGTCTCGCCGAGAACTGTGCCGCAGATGTCATGGCAGGGCCGCGCTTTCTGGGTTCATGAGTGGGAGATCCTCGGGTCGAGCCACGAGTAGGTCAGATCGACCAGTAGGTTGATGATCACGAAGGTGGCCGCCGAGACCAGCACGGCTATCTGGACCACGTCGAATGCCCGGTTGAGGATCGATTGGATCATCAGCCAACCCAACCCCGGCCAGGTGAATATCTGCTCTATCACCACCATTCCACCCACCAGCAGGCCGAAGTTCACCCCCACTTCGGTGACCAGGGGTATGGCGGCGTTGCGGAATGCATGCCAGTAGTTGACCCGCCGCTCGGTCAAGCCCTTGGCGCGGGCGGTGCGTACGTAGTCGGCGCTGAGCACCTCCAGCATCCCCGCCCTCATGAAGCGGGTGAGCCGTGCCGCGGTTATCGATGCGATGGTGATCACCGGCATGACCAGTTGGCTCAGGTGCTTGACCGGGTCCTCTCCGAACGGGACGTAGCCCCCGGGCGGGAGGAGGGGAAAGACCTCGACCAACAGTATGAGCAGTGCTATCCCCATCACATAGGTGGGCATGCTGAAACCCAGGGTGGTGAAGATGCGGGCGATGTGGTCCACCCAGGTCCCCTCCCGGATGGCGGAGATCATGCCCAGGGGGATGGCGACCATCACGGCGAGCAGGATGGAGATGGTGGTCAGTTCCAGGGTCCGGCCCAGGGCCGGGAAGACGAGGCTGGTGACCTCGGCGTTCCCGTGGGTGATCGACCTTCCGAAGTCCCCTCGCGCCAGGTTCCCCATCCAGCGAAGGTACTGGATGTGGACAGGGTCGTTCAGTCCCATCTCCTCTCGCAGCGCTTCGTAGGCCTCGGGTGGTGCGTCGAGGCCGAGGGTCATGGCGGCGGGGTCGCCCGGGACCAGTCGGAAGATCACGAACACGGCGGTGGAGACGATCCACATGACCAGAATCCCATGCAGCAGACGGCGGATCAGGTACCTGGTCATGGCGAGAGTGCCATGTCCTCTTCGCTGCCGGGGTAGTGGCAGGCCACCACTGTGTCGGAGACTGCGATCCGGGGTGGATCCTGGTCCACGCACCGTTGGTCTCCCCGCCAGCACCTGGTGCGGAACCGGCATCCCGAGGGCGGATCCAGGGGATTCGGCAGGTCGCCGGCGAGGATGATCCGCCTGCGGGCCTGGCGGCCCAGTGCGGCCGAGATGTCGGGGACCGCCGACAGGAGAGCAATCGTGTAGGGATGCTGGGGGGAGTTGAATACCTCGTCGCGAGGGCCCTCTTCGACTATGCGGCCCAGGTACATCACCGCCACGCGATCGGAGACCTGGCCCACCACCGACAGGTCGTGGGCGATGAAGAGGTACGCCAGTCCCAACTCGTTCTGCAGGTCCTCCAACAGGTTGAGGATCTGAGCTTGAATGGAGACGTCGAGCGCCGACACCGGCTCGTCCAGGACCAGGAGGGATGGTTCCAGCGCTAGCGCCCGGGCGATGGCGATCCGTTGTCGCTGGCCGCCTGAGAACTCGTGCGGGAACCTGCGAAGAGAGTCCGGGGGGAGTTGCACCAGGGAGAGGAGTTCGGGGATCCGTTGCCGGGACACCTCCCGGGGAATGCCATGGATACGGAAGGGTTCGTGCAGGATCTGGCGGACCCGGAAACGAGGATTGAGAGAGGCGTAGGGGTCCTGGAAGACGATCTGCATCTCCTGGCGCAGGGGACGCATCTGCTGATGGTTGAAATGGGTGATGTCCTGTCCGTCGAAGCTGACCGTTCCGGCCGCGGGTTCCAGCAACCGGATGATGGTCCTTCCCAGGGTGGATTTGCCGCATCCCGACTCTCCCACCAGCCCCAGGGTCTCCCCGG
>CAYWGY010000093.1:0-7687 GCA_964458055.1 uncultured Acidimicrobiaceae bacterium
CTTCGGAAGAGATGCCCCCTTCAACTCCTGCCCGGAGCTGGGCTCGAAGCCGTTCTGCCTCCCCATAATCCCCGACTGGCGTCTCAGCCTGCGGTGATGGCGCGGGCCGCAGCCGCTCGGCGTCCCAGATGCGGGTGTTCACGGCCGCCGGGCACAGAAGCGACACCCCAATCGCCGCCCCGGCGGTGCGTAGTTCCGCATAGAGGGTGTGGCTGATAGCCACTACCCCGTGCTTGGAGGCGGCATAGGCCCCCAGTCGCCAGGGAGTCATCTCCCGGCCGGCTATCAACCCCGCCATGGAGGCAGTGTTAACCACATAACCCTCCAAGCCGCTGGCGACCATCCGGGGCACGAAGGAGCGGACCCCGTTGATCACCCCCCACAGATTCACACCCAGCACCCACTCCCACTCAGGGACACTTACTTCCCAAACAGTCCCCATGGGGCCAACCCCAGCATTGTTGCACAGAATGCCCACCTCACCAAACTCCTCGAACACCAGATCTGCCAGATCCTCCACGGCGGACGGATCCGACACGTCGGTAAGGATGGTGCGGACGGCAGACGAGAACCCGGGATCGGACTCCAGGCCTTTTAGGCCCGCGGCATCCACATCCACAGCCGCCACCCTCATGCCCTCGGCGGAGAAGCGTCTCGCCATGGCACGGCCGATCCCCGAAGCCGCACCGGTCACCACCGCCGTTCGTCCCGCCAGGTCCATCATCCGCCTCAACATAGCGGCAGCATGGAAGGCCTGCCCACAATCCGTGACGCGGCTACCCATGCAACAGAGACTGGGGCCAGCCCCGGGGTGACGCACGTTGGGGTTGAACGAACTGGTGGACGCCTGGGTCGCACAGATCTCCCCTGATGATGTGCATGCCGCTTCACCAGCGGTGTCCGACCACCTCTGCGACCGGATGCGCGCCACTCTTATCGGGAGAGGTGGACCCGGTGCCGTCTCCCTGCCTCCGATGCCCGCCGGCGCGGTGGCATCCTCACCCGCCGAGAGATGAATCCCTGCCCCGGACCGGGTGAGTCCACCCCCCGGCGCCTGACGAAGAGGGACCTTCCGGGAAAAGATGCCGGAGATCAACAATAAAAGTAACCGCTAAATGCCGGACGCCGTCTCTACCGACTAACTTGGATAACAGCACTTTTCTGTGGAACAGAAGAGAAACTGTTAGAACGACCGAAGGAGCGAGGGTTCCATGATTACTAAGAGACGACGCCGCATATGGGCGTTAGCGTTGGTACTGGCCCTGTTCGCCGCCGCCTGCGGTGAAGAGGATGACGCCACCCAGCAGCAGGCAGAGGCCGACGCGGCAGCCGCAGCAGCCGCAGCAGCAGAGGCGGAAGCCCAAGCCGCGCAGGCAGCGCAAGAGGCGGCGGCAGCAGAGGCGGAAGCCCAAGCCGCGCAGGCAGCCTTGACCGAGGCCCAGGAGGAGTTGCAGTCCACAAGGCAGGCAGCCGCCGAGGGCGACGAGGCGGCGGGAGAAGCACTGGCCGCAGCAGAAGAAGCGCTGGCCGAAGCCGAAGCCGCGGCAGCAGAAGCCGAAGCCGCACTGGCCGATGCCCAGGCCGAGGTGGTGGCCGCTGCTCCCGAAGAGGTGCAGGACCGGATAACGGTGCTACTGCCGGCCCTCCGGGGTGAGGACTGGCTGTGTCCCAACTGCAGCCTGGGCGCGCTCTTGAACCTGCAACCCCTTTACGAGCCGCTCATCTACCACGACTTCGACACCGGAGAGATCGTGGAAGGAGAGGGGCGTTTGGCCAAGTCCTGGTCGGTGAACGACAACTTCACCGAGTTTGTCTTCGAAATCCACCAGGGTGTCCAGTTCCACCAGGGTTGGGGAGAACTGACAACCGACGACATCCTGTTCAGCCATGAACTGGCCGTCCGGGAAGGCACCAACAGTCCCGCTGCCGGAGTCTTGATCCGGTTGAACGTGGAAATCATCGACGACTACAACTTCAAGATGGTGACCGCAGACGGCAACCCCGTGCCGGAGGCCCTGCCCGCCCTGAGCGAGATGGCCCTGAGCTTCCCGATCACCTCCCGCAAGTACATTGAGGAAGTCGGCGAGGACATGGCGGCGCTGCACCCGATCGGCGCCGGTCCGTACCAGTTCAAGAGCCACACTCCGGGAGTTGAGGTGGTCTTCGAGGCCTTCGACGAGCACTACGCCCGGCCGCCGGCCATCAGAGAGGTCGTCCGCAAGGCCGTTCCCGAGTTCAGCACCCGGTTGGCCATGCTGGCCGTGGGAGACGCCGACCTGATGACTCTCAGCGCCGAGCAAATCCCCACGGCAGAAGCCGCGAAGCTCGGGATCCAGTCTCTGCCCAACCAGAGCATGCCCACCATCTACCTGACCGGTAACTACGTCACTCCCACCGGAGCGGCTTTGGAGAACCCGCCTCCGTGGAGCGATCACACCAATCCCGGCAATGCCACACTGGTGCGCGAGGCCCTGTCGCTGGCCATCGACCGCCAGGAGATCGTGGACTTCGTGCTGGCCGGACGGGGAACCACCGATAACGCCTGTGTCCACTCCTGGTGGCCGCACTTCCCCGGTTTCGATCCCGAATGCCAGGCCGACCCGTACGATCCCGACCGGGCGACGGCGCTCCTGGCCGAGGCCGGATACGCCACCCCAGCCGATCTCGAGATCACAATCGACTTCGCCCAGCACCCGGGTCGCCCCTGGTGCGGGAAGGTGGCCGAGGCGGTGGCCCAGCAGTGGACCAACCTGGGTATCAGCGTGAACACCCAGTTCACCGAGTACGGAATCGTGGAGGGACTGACCTCCAGCCGCGAAGCCAACTTCGCATTCTGCTACCCGCCGCCGGTCTACAACTCCGGCACCCAGCTTTGGAGCTTCTACAGCCGTACCACCGACCGACTCTCCTACTCGGGTGAGTCCGAGGAACTGGACCGGCTGATCAACGAAGCCCTGGCCGGCGAGGGTGGAAGCGATGAAGAGAAGGAAACCACGGCGGCGGCATTGTTCGACTTCGCCGTCGAAAACCGCCTTGGTCTCCCCATCGCCTTCGCTGACCTGCTGTATGCCAAGGACGCGTGTCTGGAGTGGGACAGCCTGCCGGGTACGGTGGCCTTCTACGTCCACAACTACGAGTTCATGAACTTCACCTGCTAAACACACGCAGGCAACCGTGACAGTTGGCGAGCGCCCCGGCGGGGCGCTCGCCAACTTCTTTTAAGAGGGGGGCCCTATCAGACCCTCAGCCAATAGTTCCCGGAAGCGGCTCATCGATCGGCTCACGCCCTCGGCCATGGAGAGGTATTCGACCCCTCCGAGGAGGCTGTCGAGACCGGACCCGTCGTAGTAATCGGGCAGCGGCAGGGGATTCCCGCCGTAGGTGATCCGAGATCCCGGCTCCTCCGCCGAGATGAGCGACACCACCTCTTCGATGGAGACGCAGGGGCCGCCCAGGTTGTAGAAATGGGCGCCCTCCGCCTCGGCACGGGCGGCTGCGATCAACAACCGGGCCACTTCTCCGGCTTCCTGGAAAGTGGAAGCACCGCCGAACCCAATGTGATATGGAACACCGGCGGCGGCTGCCACCATCGCCTGGGTGGGCGCGGAGGTAAGACCCTGGTCCCGGCCGACGCCGTAGACCGAACAGGGCCGCAGACACACCGACGAGACTCCGTAGTCAGCTGCGTACACCCGCGCCGTGCGCTCGTTGGCCTGCTTGTAGGCGCCGTAGAGAGTGGTGGGCGCCAGGGGGGAGTCGTCGGCGACGCCTCCCGGGTAGAGGTCGGGAGGTCCGTAGACAGCCACCGAACTGGCATAGGTCACACCCGCCACTTTGGAGCGCCGGGCAGCCTCCAGGATGTTGACGGTTCCCACCACGTTCACCCGGGCTCCCCCCACGGGATCGGCCTGGCAGAAGGGAATCTGGAGGGCGGCCAGGTGGACGATGTGGGTGATCTTCTCGGCGGCCACGATGCCCAGGACCGAGTCGGTGTCGGTTATGTCTGCCTGGAGGAACCTCATCGTTCCCTGCTGTTCGGTCAACAGCCGGAGCCGGCGGTGATCGGTGGAGAGATCGAGACCCACAACCTCGGTCCCCTCCCTGGAGAGCAGATGCATGGCCCACGAGCCGATGCAACCCGCCGATCCTGTCACCAGAAACCTATCTTGAGCTCCCATGAGTCCTCTCTCCAGTAGTCGTGCCTTGGTTTACCACGGTGATAATAAAGCGCCCGGGAAGGCACGGCCATCCGCCTCGGCGGCAACCCTGCCGACAAAAGGAGGTGCGGTTACGTGAAGTCCCGCAGCACCCGGGCCAGGAAGGAGGCCATCTGGGCGCGGGAAACCTCCGCCTCGGGGCAGTACGCCGGCAACGGGGCGCCGTTTCCTGCGATCGGGGGCGCCTGGCATCCCAGGGTTATACCCCGCCGATAGAGCGCCTCCGCAGCAGCCGCGAAATAGGCGTCCGGGGAGACGTCGTCGAAGATCCCGATGGGATCGCCCAAGGGGATAGCGAAAGCCCGGGTGAGCAAGACCGCCATCTCCCCCCTGGAGACCGATCGGTCGGGTCGGTAGGTGCCGTCGCCATAGCCGACCGTCACGCCTGCAGCTGCCATCTGCTCGATCTCGGCGGCAAACGGGTCCGTGGGCGACACATCCGAGAACACCGGCTCGCCGTCGGCGGTCAGGCCATCCCAGGGAGGCGCCGCGCCCAGTCCACCGGTCATCGGCAGACCCGAACCTCCCAGGGATCTCACCAGGAAGGCGCTCATCTGTCCCCTGGTTACAGGTTCGCTCGGACAGAACATCCGGGGACCGCATCCCAGGGTAACACCCAGCGAGGCGATGGTCTCGATATCGTCCTCGTGGCTGAGCCCGTCATCGTCCAGAAAGCGGCCCGACGTGCGGGTGTCGATCCCCACTTCGAAGGCGTCTGAGTCGGCGCTGATGACCCTGATGCGGGTGTTGCCCAACCTGATGACCTCATCGATGGAGATCACATGGTCCACCGTGCCGAAGGCGCGGGGCACAACGGCCTGCGACACTCTCGTCCACACCCCGAAACAAGGCCAGTGGTCGGGCCATAGCCGCCTGCGGGTCTCGCAGACTTCCCGTCGCTGGTCCACCCGGTACACCTCCACTCCCACTTTCGGCACTCCCGCATCCACCCCCGCCAGCCTCCGCACCCCCATCACATAGAAGAGACCCTCCCCTGCGGGGTTCGATTCCTCAACGCTCCGGCCTTCCATCACCCTCTCGGGAACCACCACCATCTGCACCAGGCCCGGGGCCGCCCCACCCTCATGAAGCCGGTAGACCTGGTTGCCGCCCCAGTAGATGGCCACCGAGGAGGGATCGACCCACCCCGACAGGTAACGGTTGTAGACGGTCGTTCCCTGTGCGGCGGTGAGAGGGATGTTGCTCATGATGTCCATGGGGTTGTCATAGAAGCCCAGCGCCCCGGGGCGGTCGGTCGAGAACTTGCCGCTGTAGGAGTGGGGCCAGGCCAGGGCATGCCCTATTTCGTGGACCACCAACGACCACGACGGGGCTTCCAGCGGCGGCTGGGGCACCACCGCTCCCGCGCCCACCACCACTACCCGCCGGTTGGCGGGATAGGACGGTTCGCATCCCGGCTGGTAGACCTCGGGACACAGGTTGCCGAATGTGCCGTAGCCGGTCCGGTATCCCTCGAACTCCACCACGATCAGGGCGCCCGCCGGTCCGGTCTCCTCGGGATTTCGCTCCTGCTGTCGCTCGAGAGCCTCCTGCCTTACCGCTTCGGTGCATCCGGGAGCGAAGGGGCTCTCTTCCAGCCCGGGACCGCTGACCACCTGGTCCTGGCTTTCTGCCGGAAGGTGGGCCGGTACCGCCCGTCGGAGAGGTCCCGGAAGTACCCGGAGACGGTGGTGTTGAGGAAGTCCACCACCTCGCCGAGGTCCACGACAGTATCCCAGCCGGGGACCCTGCACACCCACACCTCCCAGAGGTCTTCCGAGAGTGAGTACAGGCGATGGGAGGTGTTGGCGAAGGGAACCAACCGCAGGGGATCGTCCCCTCTCGGATCGGAAGCCTCCTGTGCGAACACCGGCGCCGGGCCCGCCAGCGACAGGCCTTCCTCGCCGATGATCGGCATGCTTCCGCTCCACATCACCATGACGGTGAGGACCAGCGAGGCGAACCGGGGTAGCTTACGTGATAGGGAGGTCCTGCGCACTCTCAAAAGCCCGATTGCCGACCATACGTGCCCTCACGGGGACAGATTTTAAAGGAATCCATGGGAATCAACCGCAAAGTCTATATCCTGAGAGGGCTGTCCTCGTTCACTCTTATTCTCTGTACCACGCATGGTTAATCGGCTCTCCTCCTCCAAGTCACCCTATCTGTTGCAGCACGCCGACAATCCGGTTCACTGGTGGGAGTGGGAACCCGGAGCCTTCAAGGAGGCCAGGTCCCGGAATGTGCCGGTGCTGCTGTCGGTGGGGTATTCGGCCTGTCACTGGTGTCATGTGATGGCCCACGAGTCGTTCGAGGATCGAGGAACCGCCGAGATGATGAACAGCCGGTTCGTCAACATCAAGGTGGACCGCGAGGAGCGACCGGACATCGACTCCATCTACATGGAGGCGTGCCAGATGCTGACCGGAAGGGGAGGCTGGCCGCTCACCGTCTTCATGAACCCCGACGGCGAACCTTTTTATGCCGGTACCTATTACCCGCCCCAACCCCGGGGGGGCATGCCGTCCTTCCGCCAGGTGCTCGACGGGATCTCCCGTGCCTGGATGGACAGGGGTGGCGAGGTGGCCGAGCAGGCCTCCAAGCTGTCCTCTCTCATCGGACGGAGGATCCCCTCCGGTGACAGCCTTCCCGGCTCATCGGACCTACAGGAGGCCTACCGGCGGATCTCCTCGTCTTTCGATCCCGTGCACGGGGGCTTCGGGAAGGCGCCCAAGTTCCCGCAACAGCCCCAGATGGAGTTCCTCCTGGCCGTTCTGGGAGAACCCTGGGCTCAGGAGGCCGGTTCCATCCTGGGCGTCACGCTGGAGCGGATGGCGGCGGGGGGAATCTTCGACCAGTTGGGCGGGGGCTTCGCCCGCTATTCGGTGGACGACCGCTGGCTGGTCCCCCACTTCGAGAAGATGCTCTACGACAACGCCACCCTGGCGAGGATCTACCTGTGGGCCGGAGAGCGACTTGGCGAGCCGGCGTTCGCAGCGGTGGCCACGGAGACTCTCGACTACCTCATCCGGGACATGCGCAACCCCGGGGGCGGGTTCTACTCGGCCGAGGACGCCGACTCCGAGGGCGTCGAGGGACTCTTCTACATCTGGTCGCTGGCGGAGATCATGGAGATCGCCGGGCCTCACGGAGAGGCGGTGGCGGAGTGGTTCGGGGTGAGTGCGGAGGGAAACTTCGAGGGCGCCAACATACTTACACGTCGCAGCGCCCTGGCTGCGACGCCCCCGGAAGTCCGGTCGGTCCGGGAGCGTCTGCTGGAGGTGCGGTCGAGGAGGGTGCGACCGGGGCTGGACTTCAAGATCGTGGCAGCCTGGAACGGGCTGGCCGTTCGCGCTTTCGCCGAGGCGGGCGCTCTGTTGGGGCGCGACGACTACCTCTCCGAGGCCCGTTCGGCTGCGCGGTTCGTGCTGGACGAGATGCGGACTCCCGACTCCGGACGGCTTTGCAGA
>CAYWGY010000093.1:7697-9075 GCA_964458055.1 uncultured Acidimicrobiaceae bacterium
GTATGCGGGGAGGTCCCGGCTACCTCGAGGACTACGCCGCCATGGCCACCGGTCTGTTCGCCCTGTACCAGGCCACAGGTGAGGAGGAGTGGTACCGGGAGGCCTCGGGACTAACCGCCGCCATCCCTGCGCTGTTCGCAGACCCTTCCGGGGGTTTCTTCGCCACCGGGGGGGATGCCGAGCGGTTGATCTCCCGGCCCAAGGACGTGATGGACAACCCCTCGCCCTCGGGGAATTCCCTGGCCGCCGAGGCGCTGCTGACCCTGGGCCAGTACACCGGCGAACCCACCTGGTGGTCACTCGCCGAAGAGGCCGTCCGCGACGGGGCGCTCCTGATCGAGAGGGCGCCGTCGGCCACCGGAAGCCTGCTGGCGGTGGCGGAGGCTCTCCGCCGCGGACCCCGCGAGGTGGCGCTGGTGGGTCCGGAGGCGACCCGGTGGGCCGGGAGGATCCGGTTCGGGGGGCGACCCGGGGAGGTGTTGGCATTCAGTGACGATGACGGTCCCCGCTACCAGGGCGCCGTTCCCCTGTTGCAGCATCGGGGAGCGCCGGGTAGGACGCTTGGTTATGTGTGCCATCGATTCACCTGCGAGGCTCCCGTGGACAGCCTGGACGCTTTGAAGAAGGACCTGGGGCAGTGATGGATCATCTGGGATTCCGGGTACACCTGCGTGCTCCGGGGTGGGCCCCCAGCGCCGCCGCGGAGTCGCAGAACCTGTTGGGGACCCGGGTGCGCGTGAAGCCCATCCAGGCCATCGGGTGCGATTTGGACCCGAGCCGGGCGCCGAACCCATGAGCGTCGAGTTGCTCCCTCCGGCAGTGGCCACAGCCCTGCGGTCCACCGGCATGCCCTTCCGGGTGGTGCCCTGCGACCCCGATTTTGCCGACACGTTTCCGTACTGTGAGAAGTACGGAGTGGACCTGCAGGACGCCGCCAACACGATACTGGTGGCGTCCAAGCGCCCCAAGGGAAAGCTGGCGGCCTGCGTCCTGCTGGCCACTACCCGCCTGGACGTCAACCACCGGGTGAAGAAGGTCATGGGGGTTTCCCGGCTGTCCTTTGCCAGCGCCGATATGACCCGGGAGGTCACCGGCATGGAGATCGGGGGAGTCAACCCCTTCGGACTGGTGGAAGACCTGCCGCTCCTGATCGACTCTGCCGTGATGGACCGCGAGGAAGTGCTCCTGGGCGCAGGCGTGCGCACGGCCAAGATCTTCGCTCATCCCCGAGTTCTCAGCAGCCTCCCCAACGCCTCGGTGGTGGAAGGCTTGGCATATCCCGGCCAGGTGCGCTAGCCGCCGCACAGGCCATTCGGCCAGGCTGTGAAAAAAACCGGGACCAGGGTGTTGACTGTGTCACAGGGGGGACATCACACTG
>CAYWGY010000093.1:9085-9874 GCA_964458055.1 uncultured Acidimicrobiaceae bacterium
GCCAAGCACCAGCACGGTTCGTTCCGGCGTCGTTCGGACCGCGTCGAGGGACCATATCTTTTCTCATGAAGTCGGCTTCACCCCAGCCCGCGAGGATGCGCCTACCAGGCTGGACGAATCCCGATCAACCCATGGCACGGTGGTGGCGGGGGTGGGCCCTGAGGATCGGCGAACTTTCGCGACTTTGGGGCGGGGTGATAGCGGTTGTCGCCACGATGGCTCTCTTGGCGGGATGTACCAGCGGCCCGAGCCCGGACGCTCCCGGTTCGAAACCGCCGGTCGTGTCGCCTGCATCGGCGCCGACGGAATCCGATGAAACTTCCTCTGCGGTGGCTTCCCTGCGTGACCACGCGTCCGAGACAACCGATTCGGTTCCGACCACCACGGCCGCCCCGTCCTCGACCACCACTGTTGCCGCGCCACTCCCCGCCACTTCGATCACCTCCAGGGACGCCGGCGACGAGAACGGCGAAGCCGGTGAGGCGGCGCTACCGGAGGGGGACTTGACGGGAAGGGCGCCGCCGGCAGGAGCGGACCTGGCGGTGGTAGGCATGCACAGTCACCGGTCACTGGACCTGCGCCAAGACCCCGACCAGGGTCCGGTGGTCGCCACACTCTCCTCCATGGCAAGCGGTATGACAGCCACCGGCAGGGCAACGTTGACAGATGCCGGCATGTGGTACGAGATCCGGATTGGCGACGCCATGGGGTGGACAAGCGCCCACCATCTGGCGCGGCTGGGTTCGACCGACGACATCACCTGGCTCGTCACGGACTCCATGGATGGAA
>CAYWGY010000094.1:0-9874 GCA_964458055.1 uncultured Acidimicrobiaceae bacterium
CCCTGGTGTCGACAGGGGCGAAGCCGCCCTCGTGCCAGTCCCAGGCCTCCCACTCCTGTGAGGAGCCGAACTCGTCCTCGAAGCCGGGCTCGGGAAGCGCCCGAAAGCCGGAGAAACCGGGGTCCAGACCCTCGACCACCAGTCGGGGTGGCTCCGGCAGTGTTCTCGGCAACCGGTACTCCAGTATCCACCGCTGAGCCTCACTCACATCCGCATCGAAGGCGCGTCCATCGCCGAAAGGGTCCTCCGACCAGATAACTCTTGGGAACGCCCATCCCCTGTCACCCATCTGATCCGCCGAGACCGGGAACAGGGTGAGGGTCAGTCCTTTGGCTCCGGCATCCTCACCGTCCACCGCCAAGCCCGAGAGTTCCTCCTCGACCAGGGCGAAGATGAAGAGGGAGGTTTCCATCATTCCCGACCGGGCAGCATGGTTTTCCAATTGGTTGACCACCACCGGCCAGTCTTCTCCGCGGCCGCCCGAGAAGTCCCGCTCTCTTCCCCACAGGACATCCCCCAGAGAGAACCACGACTCGACAAGAGTCACGTTTTCCCACGGCAGGGCGTCACTGTCTCCAGGATCGATACGGCCGTCCCCCAACAAGACCTTGGGATGCGCTCGGATCCCCCATGCCAGAACCGGTACGGAACCGTTGTTGATCAACTCGACGCCTGCCTCTGTGAGGGACACCTCCAGGCCGGTGGAGCTCTCCCGGCGGTATGCATGAAGCGACAGCCAGCCGAGAGACGGCAACTCGTACCTGTACAAGCCTCCTCCGGTGAGAGTTGGACGGGAGATGTCCTCGGCGCCCTGGTCGGAGACCCCGGCGAAGACCTCCCATTCCGGATCGAGACTCACCGATACCTCTCTCGCCCTGCTGGTGGCGGCCACCACCCCACTGTGCGCCTGCGCGTCGGGGCCCATCACCTGCACGGTGGCATGGGCGGCGAAGAATTGGTTCGCCCCGGTTGCGCCCATGAACCAGAATGCCGCCACGCCGGCCAGGCCCAATGCGGGTATGGTGAACCATGCCCACTCCAGACGCCGCCGCCTGCGGAGCACCCACAGGTTGAGGGGACCCACAACCAGGGCATACCCCACCACGATCGCCGGTAGCCAGGGATAACTCGGGGTCCGGACATCACCCGCGAGCGCGGCCCGGGTAAGAGAACCGGACTCGAAGAACGGCTCGGAACTTGAGACCCCCCGAGGAAGGGGGCGCAGCAGCGTCGCCCACACCCGGGGGTCCAGGCCGGCCAGGGTCTCCAGCGCCAGCACCTCGCCCTCTCCCACCCCGTACCAATGGACCTCAGCATCGAGTCCGGGAAACCGTCCCCACGGCGAGGTCGCCAAATCCATGGTCCGCAACGAGTCCACAGTGGTGATGAGCCTGCCGCCTGCCTCCACCCATGCCGCCGTGGCGGGAGGCAGGACGCGGGGCTGGTCCATCACCAGGTAGGAGAGTTGATGGAGACGACCACTCTCCAAGCGTGCGGTGGCGTCTCCAACTCCCACCGGCGTGATCGGGTCAAGACTCACCGCCGAACGAACCTCGCCCAGGGTCTGCTCCAGGCCGGGGAGATCGACCACCCCCACCAGGATCTCGGCTTCGGCCACCCGGGGACGGAACAGGGCAGAGGCCACCGGTTCACCGTCCTCGGCATCCCGGGGAATCACCCGCACCAGCACCGCCCCTCCCTGGGTGGGCGAACTCAGAGACGTCTCATAGACCCTGACCCCATTGGCCGGGACCTCGACTTCCAGGCTCACCATCTCCTGTCCCTTCACCACCAGCAACTCACCCACCAACAGGACGTCGCTCTCGATCCGGGCACTCAACTTCATCGGCCAGGTTGAACTGACCCAGCCATCGATCCCACCCTCCACCGACAGCCTCACCTCGGGTCGCTCCTCCTGGGCTGCCGCCCCTCCCCCGGCGATGAGAATCATCCCCAGAACCGCCCCGGCAATGAACTTCGGGCACACCCGGCCCGGGGACTCGAAAAGGCGCATTATCCCGGAATATAGGAGAATGCGTACCGAAGCAACGGCTATTAACTCCCCAACAACAGCCATTGCCCCCCGGCCGAAACAACCCGCCGCATCGGCTCCACGACCGTGACGACCCAGGGTGGGAACGCCCTCCCACCGCCGCTGGTGCGCATGAACCGCCCCTGTCTCATCTGTCTCCATGGAGGTTGGTCGGTCCGTTGCCATTGCATCCAGCAGAGTTGGTCTCGCCTACAACAGAGGAATTCGTTTTGGCAAGCATCACTCGCAGCGGCCCGAAGCCCTCGCCTCCGGTGCGAGGTCACCGACCCACCTGTGTCCAATGGCAGCCGCTTCGGAACAGACCAAGGTGGAGTCGGCTCCGGCGGCGCGCCTGTCCCGGTGTAGTCTCTGCCCAGGCATGTCAGAAGTACGGATCACCAGCATTCCCGAGGCCGGGCAGACAGTCATGCGTCTCGGCAGGGGAATCACCAGGCACCTGGTGGGACCCGAACACGGCGCCCGGAAGGTCGACATGCACATCAACGTCCTCAACCCTGACGCCGGGATGGGCCCCTACCACTACCACGAAAACGCCGAGAACGTCTACCTTGTGCTCGACGGCAGGGTGCAGGTCGTCATCGACGGTCGCCTCCACGAACTCGGCAAGGACGCTGTGGTCTTCATTCCCCCCGGTGTCCCCCATGCCGCCGGCAGCGCCGGCGCGAAAGAGGCAGTGCTCCATGAGATAATCGCCCCGGCCGGACCGGACTATCTCATCGGCTCCGATCAACCGACCGGTTGGAACAGGTGAGACAACTCCCGGTCCGACTGAACAGTAAGCAACACCAGACGACGGGAACCGCCGCCCGCGAACTCCCTACTGGTCGCCCTCGATGTACCAGAAGACCGTCTTGCGCTCCACCCAAAGGCCCACCGCAAACACCACCAGACCGATGAAGGCCACCACCAGGATGGCCGCGATCATCTCCTGGGTCTTTATGAAGGAACGGGCCTCCACCACCAGGAACCCGAGTCCCTCGGTGGCCACCACCATCTCCGCAACCACCACGTTGGTGAGGGCGTAGGTGATCCCAAGCTTGACCCCCACCATGATGGCCGGGAGGGCCGCCGGCAGGCGGATCCGGCGCAACAGGTCAAACTCGTTCATTCTCAGCGACCGGCCCAACTCCACGAGAGCGGGATCGACGCTTGCCAGACCCAGCCCGGTCTGGATGAGAATCAGGAAGAATATGGCGAAGCTGGCAAGGGCGACCTTCACTCCCACCCCTATACCGAACCACACCAGGAAGAGAGGAACGAAGGCCACTTTGGGCACGATCCGGAAACCCAGAAGCAACGGATAGAGTGAACGGCGCAGGAACGGCGAGTAGTAGATTCCGATCGCCGATGAGAACCCCAGGACACCACCAGCCATGAACCCGAGGATCATCTCATAGAAGGTGACGACTCCCGCCGCTGCGTAGGTGTCGAGATTGTGGAATAGCGCCTCCACCACCGACGCAGGCGGGGGTAGCACGATGGGGTGAAAGTCGCGCCACTCGATCATCACGATCCAGAAGACGACTATTCCGACCAGCACCAGAAGCAACTCCCGGTAACTCCAGAGCCGCCGCCAGCCCCGCTCCCATAGCCCAACCGAGCGCGCCTGGGTGGACGAATTCCTTATACCCAAAACGTCAACTTCCTCTCAGTCCATACAAAGAGAAAATAGGTGACGATGCCGAAGGAGGCGATCACCATGATCGAGGCGATGATGAACTCGGTGTTGGAGAAGGCGGCCGCCTCCACGATCCGTGAGCCGATGCCCCTGCTCCCCGGCACGATAACCTCGCTGAGTACCCCTCCGATGAAAGACTCCGTCAGGGCAATGCGAAGACCGGCCAAGACGAACGGAAGGATGAAGGGAAGCGACACCTTGCGGAAAAGGAACCAGCGACTACCCCGCAGTGACTGGGTCAACTCGATCATCTCCCGATCCACCCCGTTTAAGCCCGTGATGGTGTTCTCGGTCACCGGAAAGAACGCCAGGAGCACCGTGACGACCAGTTTGTACTCCGCGCCGACCCCCCACCAGAGGATGAATAGGGGGATGAACACCGCCTTGGGAATCACGTAGAGGGAGACGAGGATGGGATGGATCGCTCTCTTCACCCGGTCGAAGTGGTGGCTCAGCACTCCGGCCACAAATCCCATGACTCCTCCCAGAAAGAAACCCCAGGCGATGGTGACCATGGTGTCGAGCATGTTGCCCACCAGGAAGTCTCCCTGGTTCACCAGCACCCCCAGGACCTTCGAGGGCGGGGGCAGCACGACCGAATGGAATCCCGTGATCCAGATGAAGGCTTGCCATGCGAAAACGAACAGCACGGCAAAGACGAGGGGGTCCAGGAAACGACGAACGCCCCCCATCCGACTGCTCGGCGGGGGGGCTACCGCTTCTGCGGACGTGGCCGACTCACGCAGACGGGAAGTCACCGGCTACCTGCGGGTTTTCCTTGCGCGTCGGCGGCGCCGATCAGTCGGCGGGTGAGGACAGCCTGCTCCAGAAACTCCACACTGTCTCGCATCTCCGGCGTTCTCGGACGGGGCAGGTCCACTTCCACCTCACCCAGGATTGTTCCCGGGCGGGCCGACATGACCAGGATCCGGTCTGACAGGAAGACCGCCTCGGGAATGTGATGAGTCACGAACAGCACCGTCTTCCTGGTCTCCCGCCAGATGCGCATCAATTCTTCGTTCATGCGCTCCCGGGTGAACTCGTCCAGGGCGCCGAACGGTTCGTCCATGAGAAGCAGGGTGGGGTCATGCAAGAGTGCCCGGCAGATCGAGACCCGTTGCTGCATTCCCCCGGACAGTTGCTTCGGATAGGCGTTCCTGAAGTCTTCTATCCCCACCATGTCCAACAAATGCTCAGCGCGCTCCTCGTACTCGCCACGAGACATCGTGGCCCGTTTTTGGGAGGCGAGGACCTCGTAGGGGAACATCACGTTTTTGAAGACCGTGCGCCACTTCAGCAGCGTCGGCGCCTGGAAGACGAATCCGATGTTCCCCGCCGGTTCCGTCACCTCCTCCCCGTCGATGGCCACGCTGCCGCTGGTCGGCGCCAACAGACCTGACACCAGCCTCAGAAGGGTGCTCTTGCCACAGCCGCTCGGGCCGACGATGCTGACGAACTCTCTGTCGAAGACTTCCACGTCGACACCGCGAAGCGCCTCGACAGTCAGGTCCTCGGTCTGGAAGATCTTGCCCATGTTCTGGTGTTGGATGCCCATTAGTGAGGACCCTCAGACACGCCATTCGGAACCCGCGACAAGCGCGGGTTCCGAATAGTTCTTATCACTGAAAACCCGTGCCTAGCCGAGGAACGGAGCCAGCGGGTTGGGCCTGCCCAGCACCGAGTCAAGGGCTGCGCGGGCGCCGTCGAAGTCGTCGATCGGCACATCGCCGCTCTCAATGATGAGATCGGAGATGAAGGCCTGATCGAGCGTCAGCGGAGCGTCCAGCAGGTAGTCGTTGATGAAGTCGAGGCTGCGCTGCTTCTTGTCGGGATCGAAGTAGCCGATGCCGTCGTCGCGCACATCCTCGGTGAGCATCAGAGTGAGGAACAACTGGAGGTTTCCGAGATGGAATTCGCGAGCATTGGGCTGCTCCTCCAACTCGGGGTTGTACTTGAACAGGGCGTCGATGGACTCGTTGTGAGCGCTGACGCCACCCTCGATCACGTACTCGTAACCGGCGAGCGCACCCCTGATGAACCGCTCAACGAGGTCGCGGTCACTCTCGAGCATCTCAGGACGGGTGATGAGGCCGTTGCCGTAGATGTCGACAGCGCGACCCACCCAGTAGGTGTCCGGCTCGATGGGCGGATCGGCCAGCCACCACTCGGGGAGGTTGGTGATCCAGTCCATGACAAAGTCGGCCTGTCCGGTCTCGATCGAGCCAATGCCGGCGCCGTCAACATACTGCCAGTTGATGGCGTCGTAGCTGATTCCGGCAGAACCGGCGAAAGCCTTGAAGAGCTGATCGTTCTCGTCACCGGCGTCCACAGCGCCACGGAGGCCCACCAGACTGGTGGGATCATCTCCGCTAACCCCGGCGTCGGGAGAGGCGTAGACCGCGGTGGGAGCGGTGGAGGCGATGGCGGCGATCTCGACCAGTGGCAAGCCCTCGCTGATCGTGCGCATCACGGCGCCCACTCCGGCGAAGCCGAAGTCGCCTTCACCCAATCCGATCCGGGCGGAGGTGTCGCCCGAGCCGTATCCGCGGGTGATCTGGACGGCTATGCCGCGCTCTGCCCAGAACCCCTTGTCCAAGGCCAGATAGAAGGGGGATGTCTGTCCCTTGGGTACCCAGTCCAGGATGAAAAAGACCTGGTCCACGCCACCGTCATCAGCGGCCTCTTCCTCGGCGGCTTCCGCACAAGCGGTGGCTATCAGAGCCAGTGTCAGCAACGCCGCGAGAAACTTCGCAATGCGACTCATTTCGTACCTTTCTTTCTTAGAGAACCGTTATCGTGAATCTGCGGTCGGCGCCGTGATCGGTGCCCCGGACCAACTTACAGATCGTCTTCTTTGAACTTACGATGCTACCTGAAGAGCCCTCGGTCCGGGTGCCAAACCCGGAAAAAAAAACCATACGGTATACAACTTCTTGACATCACAGGCCGCTTATCACCTCCTTGGAGAGACTGTGGATCTGGTATTCGAAGTCTTCGAACACCAAACGCAGGTCGAAAATCACGTTGGTGACGCCTGACTCGACCATCCTCCTGGTTTGGCGCCGGCACTGATCGGCAGTGCCCGTTATCAGCAGGCCGGCAAGGTCATCCACTGTCTCGAACCGGCCCGAGAGCGGCTTGATCCAGTCCCGGGCGCCCTCGGCGCTCCGGGCCAAGGTCTCCACGGCCGCCCGGGCCGCATCGAGGTGGCGCCCGTCGCCCGAGTCCACCAGGGTGATGGGCATGCTGGCGATGTCCAGTCGACGCCCGGTCTCGGCCTCGAAGCGGCGGGCCAGTTGCACCCGGGAGAGGAAGGTGTCTCGAGGAAGCCGCCCGGCGATCCATCCGTCGGTGTACTGGTAGGCCCGGCGCACCGCCGCCTTGCTCACCCCGCCGTAGTACAGCGCCACACCTCTACCCGGCGCAGGATCGACCTCCAGTTCCGACAGGAACGAAGCCGGGGAGCGCAGTGCCTCCACGGTGTCATGGAACAGGCCACGGCGATCGCCGTAATCGAGACCCAGCGGCTCGAAGTTCTTGGGCCCCACACCCAACCCCAGCCCCATGGCCAACCGGCCCTCCGCCATCTTCCAGAGGGTCCCCACTTCCTGTATGAGGCGCAGAGGATGGCGGTTGGGGACCAGAACCGCCGTACCGAGAGTGATCCGGTCCGTGACCGCGGCCACGGCCGCCAGGGTGAGGAGGGGTTCGAGGAACACCGTGCCGCCCGCCTCCATCAGCAATCCGTGCGGCGCCCCCGAGGCCAGGCGGTCCCTGACCCACACCGAGTCGAAGCCCAGTTCCTCGGCCATCCGCGCCCCTTTCAGCAAACGGCCGGGATCGGGATCGGACCCGAAGTGGGGCAGCACCAGCCCAAAGCGCGGCGACTTGTCAGTCCTCATGAGGAGCCTCCTCTCATATGCTCACCCAACCAGTCGCAGACGTGGGCAACGACTTCCACGAAGGCTGCCCCGCTGTGCACCTCGTGATGACCGATACCGGGGATCACAACCAGGTTCTTGGGATCGGAGGCTCGTCGCCACATGCCTTCTGACTCCGAGACCGGGATCATGGCGTCTTCGCCTGCATGGATGAACATCACCGGCTTGGAGGGAGAGTAGGGAAGATGCAACTCGGGGCGGAACCGGACGATCATCTCGGCCGACTCCAGGGTCGTTCGAAAAGCCATATGCGGGTACTGTGCCTCGACCCTCCTGCGCCACTCCCGCGCCTCCTCGTCCCGCACCAGGATCTCGTCGGGGTCCACCGATTCGCTCGGATTGCCCTGGTCGCGCCGACTGCGGTCCCTGGCCAGGCGGACCTGGAAGTCCTTCCACTGTTCAGCGGTCCGCACCGCCTCCAGGTGGCGGGCGCCGCTGCCGTAGCCCACCACCGAGATCACCGCCCGGCAGAGGTCGCTCACTCCTGCGGCCACCGCTACCGCTCCGCCGTAGCTGACGCCCAGGAGGGCGATCCTCTCCCGGTCGAACCCCTCCCTGCCGGAGGCATACGACATGGCGGCTGCCATGTCGTCGATGTGCTCGGAGGGGAAACAGCGCCCCCTCTCGCCTCCGCTGCTCCCGAATCCACGGTAGTCGGGAACGACCACCGCGTAGCCTGCCTCCGCCAGAGTCTCCCCCCACTGGACCATCAGTTCCTTCACGCTTCCCCAACCGAGGCATACCACCACCACGGGAAAACCCCTGGCGGGAGGGGCCTCTGGTGGCAGGTACACGTCAGCCGCCAGCCGGATCCCGGCCTCGGAGAGGAAATGCGCTGTTTCCAAGGTGGGACGCTCCCGGGTGTTCTCGGTTGCCAGAATGGCGCCTAGCGAAAGGCGGGCATTACCGCTGTTGAGAAATGCTCCAGTTGTTCGAGCAGGTGATCGACCGTGTGATAGATGAACTTCATCTCGTAGTGGTTAACCCCGGCCTCCACGTAACGGCTGATCTTTTCCCCGACATCATCGGCGCTGCCGACCAGCCCGGCCGCCCTGATGGCCGCCTGTGTGGCGGTGTGATCGAAGCCCTCGGTCAACACCCCCAGGGTCCTCTGCGCCGAGGACACAGCCTCCTCGGTGGTTTCGGCGAGGGAGACATAGACCTCGGTGGCTATGTCGAACTCGGTGCCTGCCCGGCCCTTCTCCGCCGCCAACCTGTCCAGGTTGGCGATGCGTCCCGGGTAATCCTCCGGCGGTATCCACGGAGGTATCCAGCCGGTCGAGAACTCGGCAGTGATGTCCATGGCGGTGGGTCCGTGGCCCCCGGTCCAGATGGGGGGAAAGGGTTTCTGCACCGGCTTCGGCCAGATCTCGGTTTCGGGAAAGCTGAAGTACTCGCCCTCGTAGGAGGGGAAGTCCTCGGTCCATATCACCCTCATGGCCCGCAGGTAGTCGCGGGTCACGTGGTACTTGGTCTTGCGGGGAATGCCCAAGACCTCGAAGTCCACGTTGTGGGTGCTCTTGGGCGCGCCGGTCCCGATCCCGAAGATGACCCGGCCGTTGCTGAGCACATCTATGTTGGCAACCTGCTTGGCCGCCACCAGGGGATTGCGATAGGGAAGGCACAGCACCGCCACACCGATGCGGATCCGGTTGGTGATGCCGGCGAGGAAAGCCATGTTGGTGAGAGACTCGAAGAACACCGGGGGTGCGTCGGCAGCCTCCACGGCCTCCCGGGAACCGCAGGACACGTGATGGCGATCCTGGAAGGTGGTCCAGGCCAGGAAATCGTGCACCCACAGTGCGTCGAACCCCATCTCCTCGGTCTGCACGGCCGAGCGCCTGATGTCCTCCGGGTTCGCCAGAGGCCCCGCCACCGGTAGCCTGACCCCGAACTCTGTCTTCTTCGCCATGTAATACTCCTGCCAGTCGTATGCAGAGATATGGTATACATCCCGATAGGCTTGCGTCAATGGGAACGGCAACCTCGGTTCGCAAATGGTTGCAGGCCCGCAGACGAGAGTACGTTGATCTCCTGGAGCGTCTGGTCTCCATTCCGAGTCATGCCGCCGATCCCGAGGGAGTGTCGAGAGTGGCTGCACTGGTCACCGACCGCCTTACTCACCTCGGATTCGCATTCTCCGAGTTCACCCCCCAAGCCATCCCCGAACGCCAGGCAACAAACACCCCCACCCAGGCCCGG
>CAYWGY010000095.1:0-2101 GCA_964458055.1 uncultured Acidimicrobiaceae bacterium
GTCGGTGAAAGGAATACCCGAGAGCCCATCACCATAACCGATCCTGAACGGTCCTGAAGCTGCTCGGATTACGGCCTCATACTCGTCCTCGTCGGCCATTGCTGTTTGATCCAGCTCTCCTCCCGGATACAACTCCTCGACGTTGTCGCGGGTGACCGGTGAGACGGAGGGGATGAGACGTTCGGGGACGGTCTTGCCTTCGATGAGATCGACTATGGCGGGTACCAGGTAGGTGCCGTAGCGCTCGGGGAAGTAGGAGATGGTGGCCTTGAACACCGACTCGTCGTCCGAGCGTCCCCGCAAATCCACCAGGGCCTCGGTGGAAGCACCGGTGCCGACGGCGGCGGCGTTGCCGAGGAAGCCGTTCTGCTCGAGGGCGAGGGCGCAGTCGACGCCGGGCTGGTCGCTGTGCCCGAAGCAGAGCACATGCTTGGCGTTGGGGTTGGCGGTGGCCCAGGTCGTCACATTGGGAAGCGTGTCGGTGAGACCCTCGGTGGGAATGTCGTGGATGTTCTCGTCCGGAATGGCAAACGATTCCCGCACGCCGTCGGTGGCGCCGTCGGCGCGGGCCTTGTGGACCGGCACATCGGGCGTCCATACCAACAGGAGTTCGGTCTCCTCGGGCGCCCAGCCCTGTTCCTGGGCGAAAGCGGCGAGGTAGCGGCCGGCTGCCACGCCGGCTTCGTAGTTGTCCGGGCCGAAGGCTACGCATCCGGGGTGGGGGCCGTCGTAGGAGACGCAGGGGATGCCGGCGTCCTGGAAGATCCCGGCTATCAATCCCTCGGTTCCCGCTATCCAGTTGGCGAAGATCACGCCGTCGACCTGTTGGGTGACCAGCAGGTTGGAGCACTCCACGGTCTTCTCCTGGTCGTAGGCGTTGTCGCAGTAGACGATCTCCACACCCATCTCGGCGGCGACCGCGTTGATGTTGTCGGTCACGCTGTCGGTGAAAGGAATACCCGAGAGCCCATCACCATAACCGATCTTCCAAGGCTGTTCGGCTGGACGGATTACGGCTTCGTAGGGTCCAGCGGGTGCCTCGGGATCCTCTTCCACCATCTCCTCTACCGCTTCCTCGGGAACGTCTTCAACCGCAGCCGCGGTTGTGGTGGCGGCCGGCTGAGTGGTGGCGGGAGCCGCCTCTTCGTCCTCGCCGCAGGCTGCAACCAGTAGGGCTGCAACAGCGATTCCAACTATCAACTTGCGTGGCATGTTTGACCTCTCTATCTGTCATCACCGATAGTGACGGGTCCGAGTAAAACCCGGGGACGAATCGCGTACCCGTATGCCGGTATACATGTCAGAACCCTGTCATAGGACATGCTAATGACACCCTCCCAGGAACGGGCCCCCTGAGGGCGCCCATCTTGGCCGTGAGACGCCTTCGGCATAACTGAGCAGGCTTTCGTTCACGGGATCGCCGCGTTGGAATTTCCCGGGTTGCAGTTCTGCCACGTCGACCCGCTGTCCATCTCGGAATACCTCCCGCACCCGGCGGATGTGGCTGATCTCGGAGGTGGGATCTCCCTCGGTAATCAGGAGGTCGGCGGCCTTTCCTCCCTCGAGAGTCCCGGTCACATTGTCAATGCCCAGCCTTCGGCTCGCTTCCCTCGTCGCGGCGGTCAGTGCCTGTGCAGGGGTAAGCCCCGCTCGGTGAAGGATCGCCAATTCATCGTGGAGACCAAAACCGGGGATCAAATACGGCCAGGGTGCGTCGGTGCCCGTAATGATCGACACGCCCGCTCGATGGAGGGCGGGGATGACCCGCTTTATCTCCTCCACCGCTGCCATCCGGCCACGCGACCCTTCCGGATCATGGCGATGCGGGAAGGCGTCCCAGGCTTGGCGAATCTCGTACGGGATCCAGCGAAGCCGGGGGTCGGACAGGGAGACGAAGTGGCTGAGACGGGCCAGGCGGTCCCAGACCACCACGGTCGGGCACAGCGCAGTGCCGGCTTCGATCAGAGCCTGTGTCACGTCCTGGAGATCGACCAGGTGAGCGCCGTCGAAGGGATTGATGATGCCGCTGAGATGCTGCAGTTCGGCCACGCCGGCCCGGGCAGCCTCCAGTGCATCCACCTCTCCCAGGTGGGCCACCACC
>CAYWGY010000095.1:2111-3581 GCA_964458055.1 uncultured Acidimicrobiaceae bacterium
TGGACGTACAACTTGACCTCGTCGACCCCGGCCTCGACCAGCAGGTCCACCTTGTCGGAGACGGCTTGGGGGGTGACATGGCGTTCCCCGATCAGGGGCCAGTTGGCATGATGACCGTCCACCACCGGGCCGCAACACCGGATGCGAGGAGTGGGCCGGGGATCGGAATCCAGTTGCCGCCGCAGTGCCAGTATCCAGTCGAGATCGTTGCCGATGTCCCGGACCGTGGTCACCCCCGCGGCCAGGAGCGCGGGGATCATCCATGAGGCCAGGTGCACGTGAGCGTCTATGAGACCAGGCAACAGGGTGCATCCCGGAAAGCGCATCCGAGCAATGGTCTCCGGCAGGTTTCCGGCGTCGATGATGCCCTCGATGTTGTTCCCGGATATCAGCAGGGCCTTTCCGGTCCGGGCCTCGGGGTCCGGGGGATTCCAGATGCGATCAGGAACGATCGCCAGTCGTCTCCGGCCGGAGTGGCGGTTGAAAGGTCGATGTTCTATGGCAGTGAACTGGTCGGCGGCCAGATTTACCCTACCGGATCTCGATGACGGGCGGGGGCAGGAGCCGTAACCTTTCCGGATCATGGGAAACGGAGAACTCTCTATCGGTGCCGGCTTGGAGGGCCGGGGGGTGGTAATCACGGGAGCGGCCAGCGGGATCGGCAGGGCCACGGCGCGGCTGGCGGCGGCCTGCGGCGCCCGGGTGTGCGGCGTGGACCTGAACGGACCGGCGCTACGCGCAGAGGCGGCGGAGTGGGAGAGTCCCGATCGGCATCACGCCTTGGAGATCGATCTGACCGGCCCCGAAGCTCCCCAGAGAGTCGTCGACACCGTGGTGGGAGAGTTCGGTGATCTGTGGGGACTGGTCCATTGTGCCGGGGTGTTGGTCCGCCGATCATCCACTGCGGAGATCACCAGGGAAGACTGGGACATCCAGCACGGCGTGAACCTGAAAGCCTCCTTCTTCTTGAATCAGGCTATAGGGGAGGCTCTGAAGGCGCGAGGTGGGGGCGGACGCATGGTCACTCTGAGTTCCCAGGGGTGGTGGACGGGGGGAAGCCACGGGTCGGTGGTCTACTCGGCTTCCAAGGGGGGAATCGTCTCGATGTGCCGCGGGCTCTCCACCGCCTACGCTCCCCACGGGATCATGGTGAACTCCATCGCGCCTGGAGTGGTGGACACCCCCATGTTGGGGGTTGGTCTGACGGAGTCCGATCTCGAGGCGATCGCCGCCTCCTGTCCCATGGGGAGATTGGCGAGGCCGGAGGAGATCGCCCAGGTGGCGGTGTTCCTGCTCTCCACCCATGCCAGCTACATCTCGGCCGCCACCATCAACGTCAGCGGGGGACTGCTCTTCTATTGATCCGAATAGCCGGCCATCCAATGTCGGCAGGGAAGGCAAGACCCGGGAAGGGTTCCCTATAGTCGGGACAAATTGACTGTTGCCTGAGGACGAGCCAAGGAGGGCGAT
>CAYWGY010000095.1:3591-9868 GCA_964458055.1 uncultured Acidimicrobiaceae bacterium
CATCTCTGCCACTAACACAACTCTGCGAGGGGGGGTAGGCCGGACCGACATAACCCCGCCAGTTCCAGCGGACCTGGTGGGATATGTGCGCCGTTGGCAACCTGCCATCGAGGTGAGAGCGCCCCTGACAGCTACCGCCCTGGTGTTGGAGTCCGAGACCGACCGGGTGGCGATACTGGGGATAGACCTGGCCATTCTCAACCCCGACTACGCCACCATGATCCGGGAGATGATCGCCGGGGCGATCGACACCAGCCCCGAATCTGTGCTGTTGAACGTGAGTCACACCCATGCCGGGCCGCACACCCCTGGCCGCGTGAAACTGGGCGGCCTGCTGGATGAGATCAGACCCTACGAGCAGGCGTATGCCGAGATACTGCCGCACCAGTTGGTCTCCGCGGCCCTGATAGCGGCGGAGAACACGGTGCCGGTGAGAGTGGGTTCGACCAGCACCGAGGTGCAGGGACTGTCGGTGAACCGGCGGGAGCGGGTGCAGGGTGTGGAGGGCACGGTCGGGTCGCTCAACACGATCCTGGGCTGGAACCCGGATGGTCCTATAGACCGGGACGCGGGGGTCATCAGGGTCGACCGCGAGGACGGCTCACCCCTGGCGGTGGTGGTGAGTTTCGGCTGCCACCCGGTGGTGGTGGGGCCCGAGGACCCGGCCATCAACCCCGACTTCCCTTGGCCGCTGCGAGATGCCGTGGAAGAGGCCACCGGGGCGATGTGCGTGTTCCTGCAGGGCGCCGGCGGGAACGTCCTGCCTTTGCAGGCGTTCATTCCCGACGCCTCGGCCGGGGTGGAGTTCGGCGAGAAACTGGCGGCGGAGGCGCTTCATGCCATGGGTGGCATCGAGACGTTTGAGACTGAAATCGAGCGTCACGCCTATGGTTCGGTCACTCCCATCGTCCTCTACCGGGTGGTGCGGGCCGAGAACCAGCCTCCGCAAGAGTTGGCGGTGGCTTCCACCGTTGTGGACCTGCCGTTGAAGAGAGTCCCCTCGATCGAAGAAGTGCAGGCCGAACGAGATCACTACCAGGGCAACCTGGAGAAGGCGAAGGAGGCAGGCCTCGGACCCGAGGAACTAAACCCCATCCAGTACCACATAAGCTGGGCGGAGGCGGCCATCGCGCAGTTGGAGGAGGCGCCCTACGACCGGGTCCCGGCTTTCATACAGGCCATAAGGATCGGGGATACCGCCATCGTGGCCATTCCCGGAGAGGCGTTCGCCGAGATTGCCCTGGCCATCAGGGATCGGTCCCCCACGGACCGGGCCAAGACGATCTTCTCCGGATACTCCAACGGGGTTATCTCCTACCTGCCCAGCGCCGCTGAGTACCCTCATGGTGGTTACGAGGTGGACTACGCCCACCACAGTTACGGTTTGATCGAGCAGGTGGCCCCGGAAACGGAGTCGATCCTGGTGGAAGCAGGAGTGAAAATGCTGGAGGAGTTGTGGTAATGGTCCGGATGCGGATGAACCAGGCGGTAGCCGCCGCCCTGGGTGACGAGATGCGAGAAGACCCCACGGTGGTGGTGTTCGGAGAGGATGTGGCAGCCGCGGGCGGCCCCTTCAAGACATCGGACGGACTGCTGGAGGAGTTCGGGCCGACGCGGGTGAGGGACACCCCCATCTCCGAGATGGGATTCCTGGGCATGGCGGTTGGCGCGGCGGCGTCGGGTCTGCGCCCGGTGGCAGAGATAATGTTCATCGAGTTCCTGGGGGTGGCGCTCGACCAGGTGGTGACGGAAGCGGCCAAATTCCACTTCCTTTCGCACGGGGTGTACACATGCCCGATGGTTGTTCGGGCCTCCGTCGGCGCCGGGCTGGGTTTCGGGTGCCAGCACTCTCAGACATTCGAGAACTGGATGAGTCATGCCCCCGGGCTGAAGATGGCAGTGGCGTCGGGACCACAGTCAGCCTACGGGTTGATGAGGTCGGCTATCCGGGATCCCAATCCGGTGGTGGTGCTCGAGCCGCGAGCCCTATACGGGGGCCGCGCTCAGGTCACCACCGGGGAAGAGGGCATCATTCCCCTGGGCAAGGCCGCCAGGACCCGCGAGGGCGACGATGTCACCATCGTCACGGCCGGGGCGATGTTGCGAGTGGCCATGGCCGCGGCAAAAGCCTCCGACGGCTGGTCGGCGGAGGTCATCGACCTCCAAACCCTGATTCCCTGGGATCGAGAGGGTGTTCTCTCCTCTGTTCGCCGCACCGGTCGGCTGGTACTGGTGGAAGAGAGCCCGTACACCTCGGGGTGGGGGACGGAGATATCCGCCTACGTCGGTTCTCGATTGTTCGGAGAACTGAAGGCGCCGGTGCTCAGGATCACCTGTCCCGATGTCCCCGTGCCGTTCGGCAGGGAGTTGGAGTTGCGGTACATGCCCAACCGCGAGTACGTGACCGACCAGATCAACCAATTGCTGGCCACCGGGCGGGTGCCCGAGCCGTGGTGGGTGGGGGAAGGGAGGACAGCCTGATGGAGAACGGAGCAAAGATGGAGCGTCGCCGGGTGCTCGCCAACGACCGAGTGGCCCGGTACGAGCGGATGGTTGAGATACGCGCCTTTGAGGACCGCGTGCAAGGACTCTTTGCCGAGGGATTGGTTCATGGAACCACCCACACCGCCCAGGGTCAAGAGGCGGTAGCGGTGGGGATTGCCTCGGTGGCTCGCCCCACCGATCTGGTCACCTGCACCTATCGGGGACATGGAATGGGCCTGGCCCTCGGAATGACTCCCGAAGTGATCCTGGGGGAGATCATGGGCCGGGAGATGGGTTGCATCGGGGGAATCGCCGGCTCCATGCACCTTGTTGACAGGGAACTGGGCCTCCTTCCGACCTTCGCCATAATCGGCGCCGGCATCCCGGTGGCCGCCGGCGCCGCGCTCACCGCGCAGGTCAAGGGCACCGACGACGTCGCCATCGGCGTGTTCGGCGACGGCGCATCCAACATCGGCGCCTTTCATGAAGGCCTGAACCTGGCGTCCATCTGGAAGCTCCCGGTGGTGTTCATATGCGAGAACAACCAGTACGGCGAGTACAGCAGGATCAACCTGACAACACCGATTGAAGACCTCGCCGACCGGGCGGTTTCGTACGGCATTCCGGGGATCATCGTGGACGGCCAGGACCCGGACAAGACGGTGGTGGCGGTAAGCGAGGCTCTCGAGAGGGCCCGGTCGGGAGGTGGCCCGACCCTCCTTGAGATGAAGACCTACCGGTACGCCGGGCACTCTCGCGCCGACAAGGCGGAGTACAGGCCCGAGGGCGAGTTCGAGAGATGGTACGAGCGGGACCCCATCAGTACCTTCCGGGCAAGATTGGAGTCGGAGGGGTTGCTGGCCGAGGGACAGGCGGCGGAGATCGACGGCAAGGTGGCGGCCCGTCTGGAAGCAGCCGTGGAGACGGTGCAGGCAAGTCCGCCGGCCGGCGTCGACGCCATGTTCCGCAACATCTACGCGCCCGCATAGAAAGGAAGAATCGACGAATGCGCTTTGAGGTGAAGATGCCCCGGCTGGGCGAGACAGTGGATGAGGTGGTGCTGCTGGAATGGATGGTGGAGGTGGGCGACGAAGTCGAGGAGGACACCGAGTTGGCCCTGGTCGAAACCGACAAGGTAGAGACGGAGGTCCCCTCACCGGTAGCGGGCACCGTAACCGAGATCCTGGTGGAAGAAGAGGCCGAGGTCGTCACCGGCGAGGTTATCTGCGTCATCGAGAGTTAGTCGGCCATATCAACGCCGTGGCGTTCGGGAGGTGAGGTCGGTTCCGGGCGGTTTACTGTGGTCGCCTTGAGGAAGATGACGGTGGGTTGACTGCGCTACGGCGCGGGCCAAAGCCGCTCCGGGCGGATCTCGCCTGAAAGAGACATCGTTCTCGTGGCAGGCCGGATTCGAACAACGTAGGCATAATAAACCACCGTTAGGCCCTCAAGGCTTCCGTTCCATCTAATAGAATGGAGGGAGGCGGTTGTCAACACATTGACAAACATTTGGAAGGAGGTGGGAATAGTGCAAGGTTTAGACAGCTATTTCCGTATCTCAGAGCGGGGCTCCACCTTAGGCACGGAGGTCCGCGCAGGCATCACCACATTCCTGGTGATGGCATACATTCTGTTCGTGAACGCCGGGATTCTCAGCGACGCGGGCCTCGATCCTGCCGCGGTGGCGGCCGGGACGGCATTGGTAGCCGCCATCATGACGATCGCCATGGGAGTTTTCTCCAACTACCCGATCGCCATGGCAGCCGGTCTCGGACTCAACGCGGTGGTGGCCTACAGCCTCACGGCCCAGGGCCTCTCGATCGAGGGCGCCATGGGCGTGGTGGTCTGGGAAGGCATCCTGGTCACCGTCCTGGTCCTGTTGGGCCTGCGGGAAGCCGTGATGGCAGCAATACCTACCAGCCTCAAGTATTCGATCGGCGTGGGGATAGGCTTCTTTATCCTGTTCATCGGTCTTGTCAACGGCGGGTTGGTCCACGGAGCCGGGGGCACGATCGTCGAATTCGTGTTCCCAACGGAAGCCGCCCATGGTGTGACCCTGATCGGGGCCCGCAAGGTCAAGGGAGCGATGATCATCACCATCGTGGTCACAACCATCGTGGCTCTCATAGCGGGAGTCGCCAGTGTGCCCGACAACATCGCGGCAACCGTCAGTCTCGAGACCTTCGGCGGTTTCGACCTGGGCAACTCCTTTGCAGAGCTCGGTTTCCTGTCGGCGATCCTGGCAATCTTCACGCTGATGCTTGCCGACTTCTTCGACACCATGGGCACGGCCACCGCCATTGTCGAGCAGGCAGGATTGACCGATAAAAAGGGCGGGATCCCCCGCCTCAAGAGCCTCTTGCTGGTGGACTCCCTGGGCGCCGCTCTCGGCGGAGTGGCCGGAGTCAGCTCCAACACCAGCTACATCGAGAGCTCGGCCGGGGTGGCCGAAGGAGGAAAGACCGGACTCACCTCCGTGGTGACCGGGATACTCTTCCTGATCGCTATCGTCCTTTCGCCTCTGGCGGGCATCGTCCCGGCACAGGCCACGGCGCCGGTGCTGATCCTGATCGGGTTCCTCATGGTCGGTTTGCTCAAGCACATCGACTTCACGAACCTGGAAGAAGGGCTGCCTGCGCTGCTGGCGGTCATCCTCATGCCGCTGACCTTCTCGATTACGGTGGGCATTGCGGCCGGGTTCGTCACACACACGCTCATCAGGGTGGTGAAGGGCAAGTCCAGCGAGATCCACCCCTTGATGTGGGTGGTATCGGTTGCCAGCGTGGTCTATTTCGCAAGCGACTGGATCGAGTTGTTCATCTGACCCGTCTATAACTAAACCTACGAGAGAGCGCCTCCCGGCGCTCTCTCGTCGTCAAGTGAGTCGTGGCCACCCCATGTGACACTCGCCTTGAGTTGCGTTGCTTGGGAAGGAAATCCAATTAGGCAGATGCCGATGGCACCGTGACCCTAGAAGGAGAAGCACGGCTCTATCTACCCGAACGGGTAAACACTGGATGCCGTTGTCCCGACCCAAGAACACGAGGATCCTCGGCTAAGATCGGAGTCATGGTAGAAGGGGTCGAATTAAGGGAGGTGGATGCAGTCGTTGACTCGGACGCAGGGTCGGCGCGCCTCGCCCTCAACCAGCTAGTCAAGCGGGAGCCTCAGCGCCATCCTTTGGTTCTGGGTTTCGTTGCAGCCATCGGTACACCATTGGAGCCGCTCCTGCGTGCGTTTGAGGTGTCGATGCGGAGATTCAACTACACCTCCGAAGTGATCCATTTGGCAACCTTGATAGATGACCTGGATCTCGAACTGTTGGGAGAGCTTCCCAACCGGGACTCCCGGGATTATTTCGCAAGGAGAATGGACGCATGCGACAGGCTGAGGGCTGAAGTCGAGAACGGTGCTGCGCTGGCAGCACTAGCTACAGCGAAGATCTCCGAACGTGATGACAGCATGACAACAAGCTATTTGCTTAGGAGCCTTAAACATCCCGATGAGGTCAACCTGCTTCGGCATGTTTACGGGGAAGCATTCTCACTCGTGGCAGTTGCCTGTGGAGTCAATGAACGTCGCGAGGCGCTTATTGACTCTCTAGGGCCACTCGAAAGCACTCGAGAGGAAGCGGACCGTCTCATTATGAGGGACGAATCGGATAGAGACGACCAGGAGTTTGGCCAGAACGTACGAGACACCTACTCAATGGCCGATGTATTCCTACCGGCATCAAGGGGGACGAATGTCCAGAAGCACGTTGATCGGTTTGTCGACTCCATTTTCGGTGAGC
>CAYWGY010000096.1:0-2334 GCA_964458055.1 uncultured Acidimicrobiaceae bacterium
CCCCCGAGGAAATCGTTGCCTATCCCGTCGATGAGTACGTGCGGGACTTCACCCTGGATGTCCCCCGGGACAAGGTGTTGTCGGCGGGGGCGGTGATGGTCCCGATCTCGGATCCGGGCCTCCCTGACGGGTGTCCGGAGGGGGCTCCGGTGGCGGTTTCCGATCGGTTGGAGACCATCCTGCCTCGTCTGTTGACGGAAGGAAAGCCGGTGGCGGTGGTCGATGCCGGCGGCGCTTGGTGTGGTGTGTTGGAACCGGCGCGGGTCTCCCGTCTTCTGTGGTCCTGATGAACTCGATGATCCGCCGCAGGTCGGCGGGCCTCTCCCCGTCGGCGGCCTACCTCGTGATCGGGATACTGGCGGTGGGAGGGTTGATTGTCTTCCTCCCCGACCGGATAGGGGCGTTTCCCCCCGAATGGGACGTCGGTTTCGGTCAGGCGGTGAACGAGGTCCAGCAGTGGTGGATAAGCAATCGCCGGGAACTCGGGGTCTATTTGTACTTCTTCGATCCGCTCTCGGACTCCATCGAATGGCTGCTGAGGGCCTTTGAGAGTGTCCTGCTGGGTATTCCGTGGTATGTACATGTCGTGGGGGTGGGGATACTGTTCGGTTCCAGGATGGGTGTGTCCCGGGGACTGGCAGCGGGAGCGGGCATGCTTTACTTCGTTGCGCTCGGTCTGTGGGAACTGAGCGTTCAGACCTTTGCCCTGATGACCGTGGCGGTGGCGCTGTCGGTGGCGATTGGTATCCCCATCGGGATAGTTGCCGCCCGGAGTGAGTGGGTAAACCGGGCTCTGAGGCCCGTGCTCGACTCCATGCAGACCCTCCCTGCCTTCGTTTACCTCATCCCGGTCCTGCTGTTGTTCGGGGTGGCGCGGGTGCCTTCGCTTATCGCCACCGTCATTTACGCCCTGCCCCCCGTCATCCGGCTCACCAATCTGGGAATACGCCAGGTCCCAACCGAGAGCCTGGAAGCCGGAATGATGTTCGGGTCGACCTCCGGTCAACTGCTTCGGAAGGTCCAACTGCCCCAGGCGGTGCCCTCCATCCTGGCCGGGATCAACCAGACCATAATGATGGCGCTGAGCATCGTGGTGATCGCAGCCCTGATCGGAGCGGGCGGACTGGGCCCTCCCCACTTCCTGGCCCTACGCCACCAGGAAGTGGGGAGGGCGGTGGAGGCCGGTATGGGCATCGTGCTGATGGCGGTGATGCTGGACCGATTCTCCCATTCGGTGGTCGGGCGGGGCCGGGGACCGGGAGCCCTGCCAGGGGGGTGGTCGAGGAGGGGCCTCTGGATTCTCGGCGCCGTGCTGGGGACAGCCTCCGTGCTCGGCTGGGTGATGGGTTGGAACGATGCTCCCTCCGGTCTGCAGGTCGGATACGCGGGACTCATCGATTGGACGGTTGACTGGGCGCGGGACAATCTCTACCAGTTGGGCAATCTGCCCCTGGGTACCGGCCCTTTCAGCGATTTCCTCACCATTTACGGCACCCGTCCGATGCGGCTGTACCTGAGCCAGGAGGCGTGGCCCGCGATCGTGGTCTTTTTCGGGTTTGTGGCCTGGTGGGCGTCGGGCAAACGGTTGGTGATCGGCTCGGTTGTCGGGACCATCGTGATCGGGCTGTTGGGCATGTGGACTCTGACCATGGACACCCTCTCCCAGACGGTGGTGGCGGTGTTGATGGCCATCGTGATCGGCCTACCCCTGGGGATAGCGGCATCCCGCCGGGACTGGTTGGAACGAGGTCTGCGTCCGGTCCTCGACACTCTGCAGACCATCCCCAGCTTCTGTTTCCTGGTGCCTGTGGTGATCCTCTTCAACGTGGGACGGATCCCCGGGATAATCGCCTCGGTCCTCTATGCCCTGGCCCCGGTGGTGAGGCTCACCAATCTGGGGATCCGGAGTGTTGACAAGGACATTGTCGAGGCCGCCGACTCCTTCGGAGTCACCCGCCGCCAGAGGCTGTGGAAGATACAACTGCCTCTTGCCATGCCCACCGTCCTGGCGGGCATAAACCAGACGGTGATGCTGGTGCTGGCCATGGTGGTTATCGCCGGACTCGTGGGAGGGGCCGGTTTGGGGCTGGAAGCGGTGAAGGGGTTGGCTCGCAGCGACACCGGCCTGGGATTCGAGGCGGGTGCGTCCATCGTGATCCTGGCCATGATCCTGGACCGGATAACCCAGGGATGGGCGACCAAGTTCCAACCTCCGTCGGCGGAGCGGGAATAGGGCTTGATGGCCTGATTGGAGAACAATTCAAACACCTGGTGCGACTTGTCTCAGGAGTTTATTAAATGTAAAGTTGTCCGTAACGCAAGGTGCGTATTTCT
>CAYWGY010000096.1:2344-2715 GCA_964458055.1 uncultured Acidimicrobiaceae bacterium
AAGAAAGGATGTCTATGAAAAGGAAGAACATTCTAAGGGCCGCTGTTCTCCTTGCAGTGTTTTCCCTGCTAGCCGGTGCCTGCGGCGACGACCTGGGCGACATTGACACCATCAAGCTGGCAGTCAACCCCTGGGACGGTTCGGCCGTGAATGTTGCCGTGGCCGCGGCCGTTCTGGAGGGTGAAGGCTACACCGTCGAAAGAGTCGAGATAGATGAGCAACCCCAGTGGGCTGCCATCGCTGCCGGCGACCTGCATGCCAGTTTGGAGGTCTGGCCCTCCGGGCATGCCGACAACATTGTCTCCTACATCGACGGGGGCGCCGGAGTTGTCCACGGTGGTGACCTCGGAGCAATCGGCAAGATCGGTTGG
>CAYWGY010000096.1:2725-9787 GCA_964458055.1 uncultured Acidimicrobiaceae bacterium
CCTGGCAGGGTTTGCAGGATCCGGGGACTGCCTCCCTGTTCTCCACCGCCGAGACCGGTGACAAGGGACAATTCCTGATCGGCGACGCCAGTTGGGTCTCCTACGAGCAGGACATCATCGACAACCTGGGACTGCACCTCGAGGTGGTCTATGCCGGATCCGAGGACGCACTGGTGGCGGCCATGGACTCCGCCACCAGCCGCGGTGATCCTCTGCTGTTCTACTGGTGGACTCCCCACTCGGCTTTCAGCAAGTTCGATCTGAGCCCCTTCGAGTTGCCGGCCTACTCCGACGAGTGCTATGCGTCCGATGCTGTCGACTGTGACTATCCCGAGGATGTCTTGTTCAAGATCATGTGGGACGGGTTGGAGGAAGGTGCGCCCACGGCGTTCGCCATTCTCTCCAACTTCAACTACACCAATGAGGACCAGATATTCATGTTGGGCAAACTGGATGAAGGACTGTCGGTCGATGACGCCGCCGCCGCATGGATGGACGCCAACGAGTCCGTCTGGCAAAGCTGGATTCCAAGCTCGGGCTAACCTCAAAAACGAATCAAGTGAGACCACCCATTCCGGGTGGTCTCACTTTTTTTGTGTGTGGATCAAGGGCAGGCTCGCTGGCGGGTTGTGAAGAGCGAGGACCGGGACTCGGCCTTCAAGTAAGCTTGCAGCAGTTCCAGGAGAAAGGCGTTGGGGGTGAAGAAGTGGAGAAAACTCTACGTGCTGGGGGCGTTGGTCCTCGCTGTCGCCCTGATCGTTGTCGAGGAGATTCTCGACGCCGAGTTCCTGGGAGAGGCACTGTTGGGGCTGGTCTGCATTGCTCTGCTCGGTACTTCCATGGGTGGAACGGATCGCGAACATCCGAAGACACGGGGTGATGAAGAGGAGACGACCCGCAGGTTGTCCGATCCGACGTTCTGACTCGGATGGAACTGAGGGATAGCCGGGCGGTGGACAGGGAGTCTCCGAGTTTGTCAGGTCAGGCCCGGTTCCGGACGCTTCTGGCCGAAAAGGGCTCGCTGGTGGCAGATGGCGCCATGGGCACGACCCTGTTCGACCTGGGTCTGGAGAGCGGAGAATGCCCTGAGAGGCTGAACATCGAAAGACCCGAGCTGATAGCCGAGGTCCACCGGCGCTACTTCGAGGCCGGCTCTGACTTCATTCTCACCAACACCTTCGGTGGCAACCGGCGGCGCCTGGCGCTGCACCGCCTGGAGAAGGAGGTGTCCAGGTTCAACCGGGCTGGGGTCCGCATAGGGCGCGAGGTTGCCGCCGAGACCGGCAGGCAGGTGGCGGTGGCGGCCAGCGTTGGGCCCACGGGCGATCTGTTCGAGCCACTGGGTGTGCTCGGTCACGCGGAGGCGGTGGAAGTCTTTTCCGAACAGATGGAAGCCATGGTGGCTGCGGGCGCCGATGTTCTCTGGATCGAGACGCTGTCGTCCTGGGAGGAGATGGCTGCGGCCACGGAGGCGGCTTCCGCCTTTGCCGTACCCCACGTGGTCACGCTCAGCTTTGACACCAATGGTCGCACGATGATGGGACTGCCGCCATCGGAGTTCGGTGAGTGGTGGACTGGACTACCTTCCGAGCGGCGACCCCTGGCCATCGGCGCCAACTGCGGCACGGGATTGGGGGAGGCCCTGACTGCGGTCAGGGCCATCAAGGAGAATGCTCCGGAGGCGCCGGTTGTCGTCAAGTCCAACTGCGGCATCCCGGTGTGGAGGGACGGAAGGCTGACCTACCCGGAAGGACCCCAAGGGATGGGTGACTACACCCGGAAGGCGTTGGAGGCGGGCTGTGCCATCATCGGAACCTGCTGCGGATCCACTCCTCGCCACATCCGGGCGATCCGTGCCGCAGCGAGCAGGGCCTGAGAAGCGAGACATCCCGGAATAGCGCCTTCTCGGAGCTGTGATGTTGTGTTTGCTGTTTACACATCCTCGTGGGAAGTAGGTAATTGCAAGGGTTCAGTTGGTCATTCCGGACGAGGATCGCGATCGTTTCGTCTTTCAAGCCCGGAGGGAGGGAATGACATTGAGTGCCTGGCCGAGGGCGGCCGCACACCACGGCGGCTGGAAGACAGTGTTGATCGGGCTCTCGGTGCGGCCGTGGGGTCTCGAATCCCGTTGGACTGCCCCACAAGAACTGGGTCACCGGTTCCGGGCTGCCGGATCCGATCCCGGTTCTGCTTGGCGGTAAGTCTCCACGTTTCCCGGTTTGTCATTCCGATTCCATACACTGCCCTTATGCGGTTTGTGGTCTTCGACTTGGAGGCGAACGCGGACCATCCCCAGCCGGAGCGCCAGGAGATAATCGAAATAGGGGCGTTGCTGGTCGATAACGATGGGGTTGAGGACGAGTTCGCCAGCCTGGTGGTGCCCAGCCCGGGGCGAAAACTGGCGCCCTTGACGGTCTCGCTGACCGGGCTCACCGACCGCCACCTCGAGGGAGCGCCTTCCCGGACGCCCACCCTGGAGCGATTCCTGGACTTTTGCGGGGATCTCCCGCTGGTGGCCCACAACGGGAGCACCTACGACTTCCTCCTGCTCTCGGCCGAACTGCGCAACGCCGGTTTGCCGGCGCCGGTTGGAGAGAGACTCGACACTCTCGAGTTGGCCCACGTCGTGTTACCCAGGGCCGGCCGGGAGTCCACCGCGGACATCTCGGGCAACCAACCCCCGGTGTCCCGCCGCCTGGTCGATCTGGCCCAACACTACGGGGTTGGCGGGGCCGACTCGCCGGCTCATCGGGCGCTGGCGGACGCCCGGATGGCACGAGGTGTCATGCAGGGCCTGTTGGAGGACCTGGGCCGGGACGATCCTGTGCGTCGCGCCCAGCGCTGGGTGCTGGAGGTCACCGGACACCCGTGGGCACTGTTCTGCAAACCCGACATCAGGAACCTCGCCGGCGCTTACCACCCCGACCTGGTTGAGATAATCCCACTGCCATCCCAGCCTGACAGCGATGAGCCGGATCGCGGAACCTGGCCACCGGACGGAAGTGGGTTCGAGGAAGGTAGCGACGGCGAGGAAGAAAGGGACCTGGATCTCTCCGAACTGGTGGCGCCCCTCATGGAGGGCGGTGGATTGATGGGTGGAAGAATGGAACACCGGCCTTCCCAGGAGAAGATGGCGCGGGAAGTGGCGGCGGCGTTGGCGGGCTCGGAGGAACTCATGGTGGAGGCTCCCACCGGCACCGGCAAGACTCTCGCATACCTGGTTCCGGCATCTCGACTTGCCGAGGAGGGGGACACCCAGGTGCTGATCTCGACCTACACCAAGGCTCTGCAGGACCAGGTCTGTCTGACGCTCGGGGAAATCTCCGAGACACTCGAGCCGATTCGATGGACGGTGCTCAAGGGGTTGAGCAACTACCTGTCCGTGAATGCCCTGGTGGAGGAGTTGATCCTCCTGGACCCCCTCGACTCCGGGCAAATGCGGGACAACCCGCTGTTTTCCGAAGATGCCTCCGACACCTCTTCGGATCATCATCTCGGTCTGGCCCTGGCGGTGGTGGTGGGCTGGGCGGCGGAGACGCCCACCGGGGAGTGGGATGACCTCCGGTACGGATGGCTGAGGCGTCACAACCCCGCCATGTACCGGCTCCGGTCTCGCCTCTCAATGACCGAGACTCCTCCGGGGGCCCGCAACGATCTGGAAAGGCGGTGCTTTTTCGTGCGGGCGCTGAAACGGCTCTCCCAGGCGCGGATCGTGGTGGCCAATCACTCCCTGATGCTGCTGCGCGACCAGATGACCGCCGACAGTCCCCACCTGATCGTCGATGAGGCCCACGAACTGGAATCGGCAGCCCGTTCCGCGTTCACCGGCACCGTCAGTGATCGGGTCATGGGACGCCTCCTGTATTCGATCTACGGCAGCAGGTCATTCGGCAGCCTGCTCTACCGCTACCTGCGCGCACTTCCTCCGGGACCCCCGCGTGACAGGGGCCAGGTAAGGGCCGAGCAGGTGGTGCGTTACTGGCGCCGGTGCCAGTCCCAGGTCGAGGCAATGGGAGAGACCCTGGAGGACTACCTGGCCGGAACCCGAGGATGGGGGGCAGGTGATGGCGGGGAGTCGCTCTCCTCCCGCATCACCAGGGTGGACCTCAACCGCACCAGTTGGAGCACGGTCACCGGGGCACTGCAGGACCTGGCGGACGCCGTCACCTTCCTCGGAGACACTCTTGAATCCCTGCCGGTGCCGGAGCGACTCTCGGGGAACCGTTCGCCCAAGGAACTCAAACGGCGCATAACGCAGGCCACCGGCGAGGCGAAGACGGTAGCTGAACTCTGCTACCAGTTGGCAACCATCGACGCGCAGAGGCTCCTGGAGGCGGCGTTCGTCTGCGACATGGATGTCCGGGATGGTGAATTGCGCTGGGGCCTGAGCGCAGTTCCCCTGGAGGTGGACAACAACCTGGAGGGAATCTGGGAGGAGAAGAAGTCGGTGGTGATGACGTCGGCCACCCTCACCGTGGCAGGCTCTTTCGAATACATCGCCACCGGGCTGGGCTTCCGCCACAGCCGCCAGGTTGTCCTGGAGAGTCCCTTTCCGGACCTCGACCGGCAGATGCTGGTGATCATTCCCCGGTACCTTCCCACTCCCAGTGGGGGGAGCCTGGAGGAGTTCGCGGAGGCGGCGCCCGAGGAGATGGCGCGGCTTTTCGAGGCGAGCCGGGGCCGGGCGCTGGCCCTCTTCACCGCCAACCGGAGGATGGAGAGCGCCGCTCGCTATCTGAAGGGACGGCTCTTTCCGCAGTTCACCGTGCTCTGCCAGGGAGAGGCGTCCACTCCTGAGTTGACCGAGAGCTTCCGCAATCCCTCGCAACCCACTTGCCTACTGGGCAGCGGGACCTTCTGGCAGGGAATCGATGTTCCCGGAGAGGCCCTCAGCCTCCTGGTCATGGAGAAGCTACCCTTCAGTTCTCCCGACGACCCGGTGGTGGCCGCCCGCCAGGAGGTGATCGCCCGCCGGGGAGGCAGGCCTTTCGATGAATACCTGCTACCAGAGGCGGTGCTCGGTTTTCGCCAGGGCTCGGGGCGGTTGATCCGCTCTTCCCGGGACCGGGGCGTGCTGGTGGTCCTCGACAGGCGTCTCGGTTTCGCCCGCTATGCCTCCGCGTTCCTGGAGAGCTTGACCGGCTCTCCCCCGGTGCTGAAAGTTGCGATGCCCGGCCAGTGCTACCGGGCCATCGCCCGGCACCTGGACGGGGAGATTGATGCCTCTAGATGGGACGTCGCCGCCGAGACGAGATGACCCCGGTGTTGAATCCGGCTGCATGCAACCCGCCGGCGAACCGGGCGTGCTCTATCTTCAGGCAACGGTCCTGCACCACCTTCAACCCCGCTTCCCGGGCTCTCCGGGCCGCTTCCTCGTGGCGAAGGCCCAGTTGGAACCACACCACCTTGGCGCCCACTTCGATGGCCTCCTCCACCACTCCGGGGAGGTGTTCTGGACGGCGGAACACATCCACGATGTCGGGAGGCTCGGGGAGATCGGCGAGGCTGGGGAAGGTGGGGATGCCCAGCACATCGGGATAGGCGGGATTGACCGGCCGGATCACGTACGGCGTGCGTATCAGGTAGGTGGTAACGAAGTTGGAGGACCGGAGAGGATTGGCCGAGACCCCCACCAGGGCCACCGTGCGGGAGTTGCGGAGTATCTGCAACCGCTCCATGGGGGTGGCGTCGTGAGGTCGATCAGACACCGGAGGCCTCCGAGAGCCCGCCGTCGAGGTCGGCGAGGATGTCTTCTATGTCCTCGAGACCCACGGAGATACGGATGGTGTCGTCCCCTACGCCCGCGGCCGCCCTGGCCTCGGGCGAGACCTGCTGGTGGGTGGTGGACGCCGGGTGGATCACCAGGGTCTTGGTGTCTCCCACGTTGGCCAGGTGGCTGGCAAGACGCATCCCTTCGATGAACCGCACGCCGGCCTGGTAGCCCTTGTTCAGTCCGAATGTGAACACCGCCCCGGGCCCTGGCGGGGTGTACTTCTCCACCAGGTGCCTCCCGGGACTGTCCTCGAAGACGGGATAGCTAACCCAGGACACGGCCGGATGTTCCGAGAGGAACCGTGCCACCGAGTGGGCGTTCTGGACATGGCGCTCCATCCGCAGGGGAAGGGTCTCGAGGCCCAACAGCAGGAGGAAGGAGTTGAATGGAGAGATGGCGGCGCCGATGTCGCGTAGGAGTTCTGCCCGTGCCTTGGTGAGGAAGGCGTACTCCCTGAAATTCTCCCAGAAGCGCAGGCCGTGATAGGCGGGGGAGGGTTTGGTCATGACGTCGAATTTGCCGTTGTCCCATGGGAAGAGACCGGATTCGACAATCACCCCGGCGATCGCCACCCCGTGGCCCCCGATGAACTTGGTTGCCGAGTGGACGACGATGTCGGCGCCCCACTCGAAGGGTCGACAGAGCCAGGGAGAGGCGAAAGTGTTGTCGATCATCAGGGGGATCCCGTGGGAGTGGGCGATCTCCGCGATGGGCTCCATGTCGAGGACTTCTCCCCGGGGGTTGCCGATGGTCTCTCCGTACACCACCTTGGTGCGGTCGGTGATGGCGTTCTCGATGTTCTCCATCCGGCTGGCGTCCACGAAGGTGGTGTGGATCCCCATGCGGCGGAGGGTCACGTCGAACTGGGTGATGGTGCCCCCGTACAGGTTGCGGGCCGCCACGATCTCGTCGCCCTCCTTGCACAGGGTCAGCACCGCAATCAGTTGAGCCGCCTGCCCCGAAGCTGTGGCCAGGGCGCCCAGCCCGCCTTCGAGAGAGGCCATTCGCTCCTCGAAGGCGGAGGTGGTGGGATTGCTTATCCGGGTGTATATGTCGCCGTAGTTCTGGAGAGCGAAGAGGTCTGCCGCCGACTGGGCGTCTTCGAAGACGAAGGAACTGGTGGCGTAGATGGGCATGGCCCGAGATCCGGTCTCGGGATCGGGTCTCTGCCCGGCATGGATTGCGCGGGTGGCGAAACCCGCGTGTTCTTGAAGGAAAGCCACGGACAGGAGTTTAGGGACTCTCCTTCACTCCCGACCCGTGGCTTTGGTCGATCAGGGTTTACTGTC
>CAYWGY010000097.1:0-8751 GCA_964458055.1 uncultured Acidimicrobiaceae bacterium
GTCCACCATAACCCAGCAGGTGGCCAAGAACCACTTCGTCGGCGACGAGATCACCATCGAACGAAAGATCCGGGAGGCGTTCGTATCCACCGATCTTGAGAGGACCTACGAAAAGGACCAGATCCTCGAGTTCTACCTCAACTCGGTCTACTTCGGGTCGGGCGCCTACGGGGTCAGCGCGGCCGCCCGGGAGTTCTTCGCCAAGCCTTTGGAGAAGATCAACCTCCAGGAGGCGGCCACCCTGGCGGTCCTAATCCGGAATCCCACCTTCTACAACCCCCGGGTGCGACCCGAGCGGACCAGGGACCGGCGGGATCTCATCATCAACCAGATGCTGGAGAACGGCTGGGCGGATCCCGAGGAGGCCGAGCAAGCCAAGGGGGCCCCCCTGGTGATCGCAGAGCACGTCCCCTTCCGCGGCGACGCCGACCATGTGGTGGCAGAGGTGAACCGCCAACTCCTCTACGACGAGCGCTTCGCCTTCCTGGGCGACACCGTCGAGCAGCGAAAGAGAGCCATCTTCGGCTGCGCCGCCGACAACGTCGAATGCCAGGGTGGGGGTGGTCTCCGCATCGAGACCACCGTCGATCTCGACCTGCAGCGGGATGCCTACCGGATCCTGGAGGAGTGGATGCCGCTCCCCGACTACCAGCAGAACGTCCTGTTGTGCCAGGCGCTGTTTCCTTCCGATCCCCTCTCCTACCTGGAGACCTACGCCACCGAGCACTCCTGTTCGCCCACCGGTTCGATCGTGACGGTGGACAACTACACCGGCGCGGTCAAGGTGATGGCGTCGGGCCTCCCGTTCGAATTCGTGCAGTTCGACCTGGCCATCCAGGGCCGTCGCAATCCCGGCTCCAGCATGAAGCCCTTCGCACTGCTGGGCGCCCTGGAACGCAACATATCCCTGGGTACGGCGTTGCCTGCTCCCCCTGAAATCGAGATCCAGTGTCCGACCATATGTGTGGAGGACTCCGACATCTGGACGGTGGGGAATGTGGGAACCCGCGATTACGGAGTCCTGACCCTGGCCGACGCCACCAGCGCTTCCATCAACACCGTCTACGCCCAGCTTTCCGAGATAATCGGACCGGCGAAGGTGGCCGAGGTCGCCCGCAGGATGGGTATCCAGTCGACGCTGCCGCCGGTCCTTTCCATCGTGCTGGGCACCGGTGCGGTGAGCCCCCTGGAGATGGCGTCCGCCTACTCCAACTTTGCCACCAACGGATTGTGGGCCTCCCCCTACATAATCTCCCGGATCATCTCCTCCGACTCCAGGATCCTCTATGAACACGATGTGGAGTATCGAAGCAACGGGGATCCGGCGGCCTTTGCGGCGGCCCGCATTCCCCTCACCAAGGTGCCCACCCCCGAGGGGACCGCCTCCCGGGCCGATATCGGCAGACCCCAGGGAGGCAAGACCGGAACCCATCAGGGTTTTCGCGACGCCTGGTACGTGGGCTTCGTACCCACCCACACCACTGCAGTGTGGGTCGGCTACGAACACAACCAGATCCCGCTGGAGAACGTCTTTATCGGTGGGGAGACGCACCGGCGCGTTTACGGGGGGTCGGTTCCCGCTCCCATCTGGGCGGAGTTCATGGAGGTGATGCTCCAGGACGAGGAGGTGACCGGTTTCCCGCCCGATCCCCCGGGGGTCAGCCGCTACGAGTTGCGGCCCACCACCAATGTTCCCCTGCTGATCGGCCTCGACCTGGAGTCCGCCCAGAAGGCTCTGGTGGGAGCCCGGCTCAACTGGGAGGTCCTGGATGTCGACTCATCAGCGCCCGCCGGTGAGGTGCTCGGACAGCAGCCTCCGCCCCGCACCGTGGCACTGCATGCTGATGAGATCACCCTGGAGGTATCCACGGGCACGCCTGCGACCGCCCTGCTCCCCGATTGGACCGGCCTCTCCGTAACGGAAGTCCTCGACGACACCCAAAGGCTGGAGCAGGAGACGGGGATCCTGGTGGTCCTGGATGTGGCGTACGCCCCTCACTCCACCCTGGAGGCCGACCGGGTCATCACCACCCGACCCGGCCCAGGCGCCGAAGTCTCCTCCGAAGACGCGGTGACCGTCATTCTCTCCAACGGCGAGGGCCTGACAACCACCCTGGTTCCGGATTGGACCGGCCTCACCATGGCAGAGACCCTGGAGGAGATCCTCCGGATCCAGCGGGAGACCGGGCTGGTCCTCGCCCCCGAGTTCGTCTACGAACCTCACACCGACCTGGAACTCGACCGGGTGATCACCACCCGACCCGGCCCCGGGTCCGTGATCTCATCCGGCGCTCCCATAACCGTGGTCCTCTCCAACGGCGAAACACCGACTGCTGCCGGACCCGACTCCCCGGGAGAAGACCCCGGCTGAGTCCCGTTGGCGGGATGTCTCGCGCTTAGTGGTGTTAGCACGCGAAAAGAAGACACCACGCTGGCTTGTTATATATAACGTTATCTATCATCATATCCTCTATGCCAGCGATAACACAACTACCAACCGCAAGCACGACTACCCATCACCGTGGACGCCGCGTTCCCCGCATCCGGTCCTATTCGGTGGAGGTGGTCGATGCTCCCGAAGGGAGTTACTCTCCCGGCCACCAGTACGTTCGCCGCTTTTGGGCCGCTGCCATCGGCAAGGGAGCCGTTCGCGACCTCCTGGACCTGTTCCTGGCCGGTCTGCGAGGGCGACGAGTCCACGAGCCCTTCTATCTGGGAGTGTTGGTCTCGGCCGGGCTGGCTGAGGTGGCGGGCCCGCGCATCCTCATCCCCTCCCGGGTGCCCCTCCTGCCATCACCGATGCTCACCCGGCTGGGCCTGGACCTGCGTTATGATCATCGACGCTGGGTCCGGTGACCAACTCGCCCCTCTGCCGGCGTGACCCCGCCATCGATCCCACCAGCGCCAAGGCGACCAACTCTCCGAAGCAGAATGCAAGCGCGGCGGCCAACACGGGCCCGGCGGGACTCAGCCACAGGGCCAGCCCTCCCGCGGCCAACCCGATGACCCAGGCGGTGGCCAGCCGGCCCGTGCGCGATCCCGCCACCAGGATCTGGCCCATCAATTGCACGCCGGCTGCCATCATCGTTCCCGAGAGCACCAGGGCCGCCACTGCGGCCGAGGGCACGAAGGTTGAACTCATCAACAACCTGACAACCTGGGGACCCGCCAGGTAACCGAATCCTGCTCCCAGCAGCGCCAGGACTCCCGACAACGCCCACAAGCGCCTGGCGAGGTTGCGAAGGGACTCCTGCTCACCCCTCCCGAACATCCGGACCAAGGGAGGAAGGACCCGACCCTGGAGGCTGTACATCAGGGTCACGGGCGCTCTGAAGAGGACGAAAGTGATGAAGACGACGCTGACCTCGGCGGGGGTGGCGCCCATATAGGTCACCACCAGGGGAGCCCCGGCCACCAGGATGTGGGCCGCCAGCGATCCCAGAACATACTGCTGCACGAACACCGCTCCCGGCGAGGAGGGGACTTCCGATCGCTTTCCACGCCAGAACCCGAACAGGAAGGCCACCCAGGGCGCCGCCGCCATCGCCCATCCCAGGCCGATCGCTCCCCCGCCCGAGGCCACTACCGTCCCCTGCGCAGCCAGCCGCACCAGTCCCTCCGCACACAGCATCCAACCCACCCGCCCGAAACGGCCTCTTCCCTCGAGCATCCCCATCCCTATCCGGAAGAACCCGTAACCCCCTATCAGCACCACCATCTGCAACACGTGGACACCCCCGCTGTCGGTGAGGGGCGACACCGTCAATCCCGTGGCCGCCGCGGAGGCGCCCATGGCCAACACCATCACACCCCCCAACAGGACCCCTCCTCCCGAAACCGGGTTCCTGCCCCGCGCCGTCTCCCTGGTCACCCACTGCTCGAGAGGAAGGTAGACAACCGCAACCGTGATGAACGCCACCGTCCACATCACCCCGATGGGAGCATAGGCATCGGCGCCGATGCCCCTCCCGCCTATGGCATGGAAGAGATAGGCGGAGATCCCTCCCACCACCGCACCGGCCAGCATCATCGGAGTCCCCCTGTCCTCCCCGACGGGAACCATGGGTTCGACAGTGCTCATCGAGACCCCGATCCGGTCACGACCGTCCACACCGAGGACCAGAGGATCCTCAGGTCCAGCAAGGGCGAAACGTGCTTCAGGTAGTACAGGTCATAGCTGAGCTTGGTGATCGTACTCTCCAGGTCGGCGGCATAGGACGAGTTGACCTGCGCCCAGCCCGTCACCCCCGGCCTCATGAGATGCCGGAGGTCATAGAACGGGATCAGTCGGGAAAACTCCGCCACGAACGGCGCCTGCTCCGCCCTGGGACCCACCAGACTCATCTCGCCGACCACGACGTTCCACAACTGCGGAATCTCATCAAGCCGGAACCGGCGCAGGAATGCGCCACCCCGCACCAGCCGAGGATCGTCGACCTCGGCGAAACGGGGCCCCCCGGACTCGGCGTCGCTGCGCATGGTACGGAATTTGTACATTGTGAAGGAACGCCCGCCCTTGCCCACCCTGGTCTGGCGGAACAGCACCGGACCCGGAGACGAAACCCGGACAACCAGTGCCACCACCGCCACCAGGGGTATCCAGAGCGGCAGCGTGACAATCACAGCGGCCAGGTCGAAGAACCGCTTTCCCCACAGCCACTTGGTCACGCGATGAAGCGTCGTGGTCATCTGCCAGTCCTCAACCAGGCGGGGCAGCGGAACCCGCTCGGTGTGCTCCTCGTAGACCGAGAACAGGGGCTTGACCACCCGACCGGCCAGATCGTGGCCCGACACCAGTCTTGCCACGGCCGGAGAATGGGCGGCCGCCATATCAACCACCAGGGTTATGCCCGGATCCAGGGGCCGCAAGTCGGGATGCGATGCGGGATCTATGACCTCCCGGACATCAGCATGGCGAGAGCGCTCGAGTTCCGCCGCCATCTCCCGATCTGCCGAGAACACCACCATCGGCTCGATCCAGGGCCTCCGCCGCCTGGCTGCCCGGTGCCAGACGATCATGATCGCCCACACCACCATGGTGACAAGCAACAGCGAGCGGGAAAAGTAGATGCGGGTACCGAGAATCACCAGCGCGGTCGCCGACAAGGTCACCATCACCGTGGCCAGGCCCCTGCCATAGGTTGGGCGGGGAACTCCCGGACCCGGCATGGGCAATATCACCGTTGAGGTCACCAATCCCGCCAGCACCAGGAAGGCCAGCATGGGCAGCACCCGCGGGCCCACCGGGGCAGCATCCCATGGCAGAGGGGTCCCGTAGAGGATCCACGAGGAGATGGCCACCGAGCAAGCCAGCAGTGCCAGATCGACGGCGATCATCCCCACTACGAATCTGCTACGCATGCTGGCAAATGCTACGCATGCCATCTCAGGGGTTGGCCGCACCAACCTGCCGCGCCCGGCTATGGTGTTACCCGTGATTGAAAGGTGGCCCAGGGTTTCGGTGCTCATGCCCCTTCTCAACGAGGCTCACGGCTTGGACGAGGTGTTGGGGTCCCTCCACCGACAGGATTACCCGGGAGACTGGCAACTGGTTGCCGTCGATGGCGGCTCCACTGACGGCACCGTCGAGATCCTGCATGCATGGGAGGAAAGGCTCCCGCAATTGGTCGCCATCACATCATCCCCGGCTCCCAGGAACCTCAGCCGGAGCCTGAACCTGGCCGTGGAGCAAGCCGAAGGGGAGGTAACCGTACGCGCCGATGCCCACACGCTGTACGGGGGCGATTATCTGCGTCGCAATGTGGAGGCCCTGGAGGAGACCGGCGCAGACCTGGTGGGGGGACCCATGCGTCCGGAGGGTTCCGATCCGTTCACCAGAGCAGTCTCCTCCGTGATGGTGAACCCGTGGGTGGTTGGACCCGCCCCATACCGGAAGGCTCGGCGCCGGCGAGATGCGGACACAGTCTATCTGGGAGCAATGCGGCGGTCTCTCCTCGCAGAGTTGAGATTCAGACGGTTCCCCAGCGCAGTGGCGGAGGACGCCGATCTTGCCTACCGCATCCGCAAGCGGGGAGGCCGGGTAATTCTCGACCCCGCCATCCGTTCCCGGTACCGGCCCAGATCGAGCCCGGCGCTGCTCTGGAAGCAGTTCTATCGCTACGGGAAAGGTAAGGCGGAGATGCTGTTCGCCAACCGGGAGTTTCCCAGTGCGCGTCCTCTGGCGCCCCTGGGCCTGGTGGCCCTCCTGGCGGCTGCGGTCCTCGCCGTTCCGGTCTCCGGCTGGTGGTGGGCGCCGATGGCCGCGGTCGCCGCCTGGCTGGCCTACCTGGGAGCAGCCACCCGCTTCGGCCTCCGACGCTGGCTGGCGGCGGCCGTCATCCAGCTTGCCAACGGCTTGGGCCTCTGCCGGGGCCTGGCGCGCGGACCGGGCCCCGTGCGGCGTTCCCTCAAGGAGACGGCCTGAGCAAGAGGCAGCGTCGGTTACGCCGCCAACTCACCGGAGAGGAGTCGGACCCCGGAGGCCGCCCCCGTTCCGCTCAGGCAGACTTGCCGTTGGCTGCACCGTCGTTCCGAGGCGTCGAGCCGGGGAAGACCGCACTCAGGATTTCCTGGCTCACGCCCAAACCGCGGGTGAGGTCCTCAACCGGGTCGAAGGAGCCTCCCATTTCGGTCCCGGAGGTCTCTGATCCAACCGTGAGGCCGTCAGGAACCACCGGTCTCTCGTACCCGACCACCTCGGGGACGTGATCCTGGTATTGCACGGCGCCGGTGCCCGCAGGAACGAGTTTGCCGACGATCACGTTCTCCTTCAAGCCCTTCATGTAGTCGGACTTGGCAAAGATGGCCGCGTCCGTCAGCACCCGGGCCGTCTCCTGGAAGGAGGCGGCCGATAGCCACGACTCCGTCGCCAGCGATGCCTTGGTGATGCCCATCAGCTCCGGCCGACCGGTGGCGGGGGTCTTGCTCTCTCCCACAAGCTTCAGGTTCTCCTCGCGGAAGACCTGCCCGTCCACCAACTCGGCGGGAAGGAAGGTGGAGTCGTTGGTCCTGACAATCCTGACCCTTCTCAGCATCTGGCGGACCACCAACTCGATGTGCTTGTCGTGGATCTCCACGCCCTGGGACTGGTAGACCCTCTGCACCTCGGTGACAAGGTATTGCTGCGCGTCCCTCACACCCCGGTACTCCAGCACTTCCTTGGGGTCGAGCGGTCCGTCCGTGAGCGGATCCCCGGCCCGCACCAGGTCGCTGTTGGCCACCCTCACCCGTGAATGGCGGGACAGTGGGATCTCGACCTCGCTGTCTTGGCCGAGTTCATCCTTGCCGGTGATCCGGATGCGCCGGCCCTGCTCGGTGACAATCTCGACACTTCCGCTGATCGGCGCCAGGAGGGCCTTGCCCTTGGGGCTTCTGGCTTCGAAGAGCTCCAGCACCCTGGGCAGCCCCTGGGTGATGTCCGACCCGGCCACACCCCCGGTGTGGAAGGTACGCATGGTGAGCTGGGTTCCCGGCTCCCCGATCGACTGGGCAGCCATGATCCCCACCGCAGCCCCTTCCTCGACGATGTTGCCCGTCGCCAGACTCATGCCGTAGCAGGCCTGGCAGACCGAGGCGCGGGTATCGCAGGTGAGAACGGAACGGACCCGAACGCTCTGGATGTCCGCGGCCAGGCCGATTATGGTTCCCAAGACCTCGGCGTCGATCAGCAGGCCCTCCTCCAGACCGACCCCTGAATCGGTGACGACCAGCTTGCCCTCGACCCTCACCGGTTCGGTCAGGACCCTGCCGAAGATGCGGCTGCGCAGGTGCCGCAAAGCGGAACCGTCCGGCTCAGCCACCTGGAAGACCACCCCGCGGTCGGTCCCGCAGTCGGTCTCCCGGACCATGACCTCCTGGGAGACATCCACGAGCTTGCGGGTCAGATAACCGGCATCGCGGGTTCTCAAGGCAGTGTCGGCCAGACCCTTGCGGGCGCCGTGGGTGGAGATGAAGTACTCCAGCACAGACAGGCCTTCGCGGAAGTTGGAGGTAATGGGGCTGGGAATGATGTCGCCCCGAGGATTGGCCACCAGGCCTCTCATCCCGGCGATCTGGCGCACCTGCATGGTGTTTCCCCGAGCACCGGAGCCGACCATCATCTCCAGCGGATTGAACGGCTCGGCCTTCAGGGTCTTCTCCATCTCATCCTTGACCTGTTCGGTCGCCTCGCTCCAGATCTCGATCAACTCCGACCGCCGCTCGCTATCGGTGATAACGCCCTTCTCGTAGAGACGCTGCACCCGACGGGCCGTCTTGGAATGGCGGTCCAGGATGTTCTTTTTGTTCTTGGGTGTCTTGACATCGTCCAAACCGATGGTGAGTCCGGCGACCGTGGCATAGCGGAAGCCCAGACTTTTCAGCTCGTCGAGGGTTCTCACCACATCCGAACGCGGATAGCGGTCTATCGCCACCCCCACCAGCCTGCGGATCCCCGACTTGATGACCGGAGCGTTCACATAAGGGAACGACGCGGGAAAAGCCCTGTTGAAGATCGCCCGGCCAAGGGTGGTCTCCTGCAGGCGGTCACCATCCAGGGGCTCATCCGTGATCAGTCCCCTCAGCTCATCCGTCATCTCAGCATGGTGTTCGGAATCGCCCGCCAGTTCGCCAAGGCGCAGCCTGATGGGCGCATGCAGACTCAACCGACCGATGTCGTGGGCCATCATCGCCTCTTCGATCGACCCGAAAACCCCGCCGACCCCGATGGCATTCTGCTCGACTTCGGTGAGGTAGTAGATCCCGATCACCATG
>CAYWGY010000097.1:8761-9372 GCA_964458055.1 uncultured Acidimicrobiaceae bacterium
CTCCAACGGAGGCTTGGTCAGGTAGTAGGCTCCGATCACCATGTCCTGGCTGGGCGTCACGATGGGGCGGCCCGAGGCAGGGGACAGCACATTGTTGCGCGACAGCATCAGGATGCGCGCCTCGGCCTGGGCTTCAGGGGAGATCGGCAGGTGGACCGCCATCTGGTCGCCATCGAAATCGGCGTTGAAGGCTTCGCAGACCAGGGGATGGATCTGGATGGCCTTGCCTTCCACCAGAACGGGTTCGAAGGCCTGGATTCCCAGCCGGTGCAGCGTGGGAGCGCGGTTCAACAGCACGGGATGCTCGGAGATGACCGTCGACAGGACGTCCCACACCTCATCGCGCTGCTGTTCCACCATCCTCTTGGCGGCCTTGATGTTGGGCGCCTTGTCGTTGTCCACCAGTCCCTTCATCACGAAGGGCTTGAAGAGTTCCAGGGCCATCTCCTTGGGAAGTCCGCACTGGTGGAGTTCGAGTTGGGGACCGACTACGATGACCGAGCGCCCCGAGTAGTCAACCCGCTTTCCCAGGAGGTTCTGGCGGAACCGGCCCGCCTTCCCCTTGATCATGTCCGACAGCGACTTGAGGGCCCGGGTGCCCTGACCGGTCA
>CAYWGY010000097.1:9382-9677 GCA_964458055.1 uncultured Acidimicrobiaceae bacterium
GCGCTTTTCGTTGTTGACGATGATCTCGGGCGCGCCGTACTCCAGCAGGCGCTTCAGCCGGTTGTTGCGGTTGATCACCCGCCGGTACAGGTCGTTCAGGTCGGAGGTGGCGAAACGTCCGCCGTCGAGTTGCACCATGGGACGAAGATCGGGAGGGATCACCGGCAGGGTGTGCAGCACCATGTTGGTGGGGTCGTTCATTCCGTCGGCAAAGGGTTGGACCACCTTCATCCGCAGGGTGGCCCGCTGGCGACGCTGAGCCGAATTCGAGTCCATGTCGTCGCGCAGGTTCTGC
>CAYWGY010000098.1:0-8867 GCA_964458055.1 uncultured Acidimicrobiaceae bacterium
GACCGGACGTTGACCAATGGAGAGGCGGCGGTTCTCCTTGCAGACCTTATGGGTTTGAAAGATGAGGCTTGGCTGGGATTGTTCTCCGACGTGGCGGAGGGGGGCGAGGGCGCATCGGCCATCGAGGCTTTGGCTCTGGCGGGGGTGGTCACAGGCAATCTGGATGGAACGTTCCAGCCTGACGAGGTGATATCTCGGGGGGCGTTCGCCGTTTGGGTGGACCGGGCCTTCTTTGCCGACTCCTTCCCGGCCGAGCCGGCCGGCTTCGAGGATGTCTCCGTAGGTGCTGACTACGCGGACGCCGTGGACAGGTTATACGCCCTGGGGGTCTCCAAGGGGTGTTCGGCGGAGCCGATGTTGTTGTTCTGCGGTGACCGTGTGCTCACGGTGGAGGAGGCCGAGACACTGGTGAGGAGAGCGCAGGATCTTCCCTATGTTGTCTCTGACTGTGAGGATCCCGGACAGTGGCTGCTGCTTTGCGATGTCTACGAGTTGATCGACACGGAGTACGTCTTCGACGTCACACTGGAAGAGTTGGCAACGCCGGTCGACGCCGCGTTCGCAGCGGTGGTGGAGGAAGCCGGCGAGTCGGCCGAGACGCGGACAAGGTTCGATTGTTCCATCCCCGACGTGGTCTTCGAGTCGATCTGTCAGGGTGCGCTGGTATTGCCTGAAGTTGCCATCGCCGATGTGGCTGAGGTCGCGGTGCGGCAAATGGTGACGGCCTTGGATCGCAACAGCAGGTATCACGATCCCGAGGAGTGGCAGGAAATCGAGGAGGAGGGCAACTACGTCGGGATTGGCGTGAGAGTGATAACCGTCAACGATGAGTGGCAGCCCTTCTGTACTCCGCTGTCCGATACCTGTCGCATCTTCATCTTCGATGTCTTCGAGGGAGGGCCGGCAAGCGCGGCAGGACTGTCGGTGGGCGACTTCATCGTGGCGGTCGACGGCAGCCGTCTCCACGATCTCACCCTTGCCGAGGCGGCCGGTCTGATACGCGGTGAGATAGACACCACCGTGGACATCACCATCGAACGCGACGGAGAGGAACACACGCTCACGCTGATCCGCAAGGAAATCGTTGTTCCCTACACGTCAGCGGCCTTCCATGAGACCGAGTCCATTGCCTACATCAAATTGAGCAGCTTCAGCCAGTTCCCGGGAGGTGCGATTGAAGAATTCCGCGAGCGCCTGGAAGCGGCCAAGGACCGCGAACTGCTGGTTCTGGACCTGCGGAACAATCCGGGCGGCAGGGTTCTCGAGTTGCAGGGAATTGCCGGGTCTCTGCTGGGGGATGTTCCGGTCATGACGTTCCACACGGTTGAGGAAAGCTATGACCTGAACGGCACCGGCGAACTGCTGATAAACGACGATACTCCCAGGATCGCTGTTCTGGTGAACGGATCCTCCGCCTCGGCCTCCGAGGTCCTGGCGGGGCTGCTGTACGAAACGGGAAGGGCAGTGATAATCGGTGAGACCACTTTCAAGAAGAACACCGGGCAGAGCCTGTTCGATCTCTTCAACGAGGGTGTCTTCCGGTTGACCACGATCAGGTGGACGACACCGGGGGGCATCGATATCGGCGAGAACGGGGTCCCTCTTCATATCGAGACCGAAGTCCCGGTCGGCGATCCACAAGAACTCATGGACTGGGTGAAGGAGATACTGGAGAACCCACCTGAAGGGCCTTCCGAAGAGGATCCGGAGACACCTGACGGATCTTCCCAGACTCCCGAAGAAGGGGAGTAGTAGAGCACCATCTGCTTCACCTCGCCCTCCCCGGTTGGTGATGCACAAACCGTCTAAGGTGTTCTCTGGATTGCAGCTGCTCTTGTGGGACACCGGGTCACTGTCCCCGGAGCGACGGGGGGTGTGGCTCCGGACATCGTCACGGAGTCTTTCCGGATGTGAAAGCCTACGCGCTTGTGCTCCAGGTCAGGGATCTATTGGAGACAAAGGACGCCGGGGTGGAGACAGCAACTCCGGCAGGGTGCCGGCCCCCATTGCTTCCCGTACCACAACGGGTCACTTCCCGGTATCTGGATCGTACCGGTAATGTCGCCGGGCGTACTCGGGAGAGACATGCCCGTCGGCGATATCTGACTCAACCGCCTCGGGGTCCCGCAGGAGAGGATCACCGTACCCCCCTCCGCCTCCGGTATAGCAGCGGACGACGTCGCCTTCTCTCAGAGGCATCAGGTTGGTCTTGAGCACACTCACCTCCCGGGCCGTTCCGGGATTGATGGTCACGTCCGGCGGCGCACCGTCCCGGCCGCCGAAGATTCCCCAGGCGGGATAGCCGGAGCGCTCGAACCACAGGCTCATCTCGGTGTCGGTGGTCATGGTGTACTCTCTGATGATCCCGTTGCCTCCCCGCCAGCGGCCGGCGCCGGCCGAGTCCTGGCGGAAGCCGTACTCGGTGACCCGGGCGGGGAACTTGGACTCGAACACCTCGATGGGCATGTCGTGGAAATTGCCCGACAGGGTCCAGATCATCCCGTCCTGTCCGTCCTGGCCGTGGGAGGCTCCCCACCCTCCCACGTGCGGCTCGTTGTCCAGGAACAACTCGTTCGTGCGGGGGTTGATCCCGGTGAACTGGAAGATCATACCGTCACCGTAGTGGGCGGCCGGGACGGTGTCGGCCAGGGCCGGGGATAGGGCCGAGCAGATGAGGTCGATCATAAGGCCCAGAGGGGTGAAATAGAACTGGCAGGCCGCAGGCGAGACAGCGCCCAGGATGGACCCTGGTTTGGTCTTGACCTCAAGCGGCAGAAAGGTCCCTCCGTTCACCGGCTGGTTGGAGTTGAACAGGTACTTGAAGGCCAGCCGACAGGCTGACAGCGTCTGCACGGCACCGCAGTTGATGGGCCCCCTTCCGGGCCCTTCGGTCCCGGTCAGGTCGAACAGCAACCGCTCGCCCTCCACGGTGATCTCCACCCTGATCCAGACCGGCTCGTCTCCCACGCCGTCGGAGTCCAGGAAACCCTTGGCGGTGTAAACGCCGTCGGGGATCTCGGCGATGGCTTGGCGGTCCAGCCGTTCGCTCTGGCGGAAGATCTCCTCGGCGGCGGCCTCCACCGTCTCCCGCCCGTAGCGATCGAACAGGGCGCCCAGGCGGTGCTCGCCGATGGCCGACACCGCGAACTGAGCGGTCATGTCGCCGATCGCCGAGCGGGGGAACCGCACGTTGCTCTCGATGATCGACCAAATGTCATCCACAGGTTCGCCGCCTCTCATCACCTGGGTGGGCGGCAGGCGCACCCCCTCCTGGAAGACCTCGGTGGAGTCCATGGGAACCCCTGGGTCCTTGGCGCCGATGTCGAGCCAATGGGCACGGGAGGCGGCGAAGCCAGCCAGGTCCCCGTTGTAGAAGATGGGAGCGAAGATCGTGACATCGTGCATGTGGGTGCCGGTCAGGTAGGGGTCGTTCATGATCCAAATGTCGCCCTCGTTCCACACCGACCTTCCGAACATCTCCTCGGTGGCCAGCGTGCAGGCTTCAAGGTTGCCCAGGAACAAAGGGACTCCCGAGGACTGTCCGAGAACCCGGTGGCGACTGTCAATCAACGCGACCGCGCAGTCCTTGGACTCATATATCACAGGCGTGTAGGCCGAGCGGATCAGCGCCGCGTTCATCTCCTCGGCAGCCATGATGAAGGCGTTGCGGAGGATTTCAATGGTGATGGGGTCGGGTTTCATAGCGGAGGCACCTCGATCAGCAGGCACCCGTAGGGGTCGATGGTGGCAGATCCCTCCGGCGGGATCACAGTGGTGGCGGTGGCCTCTTCCATGATGGCCGGCCCGGCGATGGAGCACCCCGGTGGCAGCATTTCCCGGTTGTACCGGCCCGTGGGATGGGATCCGGAAGTGAACAGCACCGGCGTCGTCTTCGACGGGGTGTCCAGGGACTGCCCAGGCTGGTAGTTGGCCTGCAGGAGGGGGCGTCCCACGTCTCCCAGGGCGGTGAGCCTCAGGTTCACGGTCTCGAGCGACGCTTGGGGGTTGGAGTGACCGTACCTTGCCTTGTAGCTGTCTTCGAACCGTTGGCGCAGGGCCGCGAGACGGTCTCCCTGGCCGGGAGTGGTCCCGTTGGGGAGGGTGACCGTCAGGGTGTGCTCCTGTCCCTGGTATCGCATGTCCAGGCGTTGGATGAGGGACACGCGGTCGGAGGCCACTCCCTCTTCCAGCAGGCTGGCGACGGCCCTGTCGGAGATGCGGTCGAACCGAGCCTGCAGGTCCCCGGTGTCCAGGTCGGCGAAGTCCCGGAAGAAGGCCTCGCTGAAGTCCTGGCGGACGGCAGACTGCAGCATCCCCCAGGCCGAGAAGCCTCCGGGGTCGGGGGGGATGATGACCTCTGATATCCCCAGTTCCTGTGCCAGGGCGACGGCGTGCATGGGCCCGGCGCCGCCGAAGGCCACCAGGCTGAACTCCCGGGGCTCGATCCCGCGTTCCACTGTGAGGGTCCGGATGGCCTGTGACATCTTGGCGTTTATGACTTCGATGACTCCCAGGGCCAGCTTCTCCGCGTCCAGGCCGAGTTTGGCGCCCAGGTCAGAAAGCGCCGCAGCGGCCGCCCCGGTGTCGAGTGTCAGGTTGCCGCCCAGAAAGTAGCTCGGATCGATCCGCCCCAGGAACAGGTTGGCGTCGGTGACGGTGGGTTGGGTGCCGCCCCGCCCGTAGCAGGCCGGACCGGGGTGAGCGCCGGCGCTCTCCGGCCCCACCCGAAGGCCTCCGGCCTCGAGGTAGGCAAGAGACCCGCCTCCCGCTCCGATGGTGTGGATGTCTACCACCGGCATCAGCACCGGCAATCCTTCCAGCAGGGCGGAGGGGGAACTGTCGGCCTGGCCGGCTGTGATGAGGCTGACGTCAAAACTGGTCCCTCCCAGGTCGATACAGATCAGGTTGGGCCGGCGGAGGACCTCCGAGAGGGCAACACCGCCGGCCGCCCCGCCCACCGGGCCGGACAGAAGCGTCTGAAGCGGGCGCTCGGATGCCGACCGGGCCGAGATGACGCCCCCGTTGGACTGCATCACCCGCAGAGGCGCCGACATGCCCCGGTCGGTGAGGCGGGCCGACAGGTCGGCCATGTACCGCGAGACCGAGGGAGCGATGTAGGCGTCCATCACCGTGGAGGCGGTGCGCTCATACTCCCGCCACTCGGTGGCCACCTGGTGGGAGAGGGAGATGGAAAGCCCCGGAACCAGGTCCGACAGAGCCTTCGCAGCGGCTTGTTCATGGTCGGGGTTCTGGTAGGAGAACAGGAAGGCGACGGCCACCGACCGGACACCTTCGGAGCGGATCCGATCAGCCGCCCGGCGAATGTCGTCGTGGTCGAGAGGAGCCAGTTCATTGCCGTCGGAGTCGAGGCGCCCGCCGATGGGGATTATGTCGCGGCGGGGGAGGAGGGGAGTCGGTTTCCGGTAGCGGATGTTGTACATGTCCAACCGGTTGCCCCGGGCGATGTGGTATATGTCGCTTGCTCCCCGGGTCGCCAGCAGGATGACACGCTCACCCCGCCTCTGCAGGAAGGCGTTGAGTCCCACCGTCGACCCGTGGACGAAGGACTCGACTTCCGACGGGTCGTCCACCACCAATCCCAGCGCATCCATCACCCCGGCGGCCAGGTCGTCGCTTCGGCTGGGGGACTTTGCGGTGGTGTACCTTCGGGAACCCGGGTCGAACACCACCACATCGGTGAAGGTGCCGCCTATGTCGGTTGCGACTCGAAGTTTCAGGTTCTCTTCCAACAGGCGACGCGGTGTCCGGCGCCGATGTCCGCCAGTTCCTGGGGCGTGTCGGCGCACACTTCCTCGGCGATCGGGCACCGACCGTACAGGGGACATCCTGCAGCCCGATCCAAGGCGGTGGGCTGCTCGCCCACCAGGTACACATGGTCGGTCTTGTAGGCGGGATCGGGCCGGGGCGCCGCCTTGAGCAACGCCTCGGTGTAGGGGTGCCGGGGAGAGTCGAACACCTCGGCGGCGGGACCCGACTCCACCACCTTCCCCAGGTACATCACTGCGATGTCATGAGCGATGTAGCGGACCACGGTCAAGTCGTGGGATATGAAGAGGTATGAGATGTCCATCTCCTCCTGCAGCGACTGCAGCAGCAGAAGGATCTGGGACTGCACGGACATGTCTAGCGATGAGGTGGGCTCGTCCAGGACCACCAGGGCAGGGCTGGTGATCATGGCCCGGGCGATCCCCACCCGTTGGGCCTGTCCTCCCGAGAGTTCGTGAGGATAACGCTTGGCGTGCTCGGGACTCAGGCCCACCCGCTCGAGCATCCTGGCCACCGGCTCCACAGCCTCCTGCCTGGACAGGTTCTGGTGCAAGAGCAACGGTTCGGACACGGTGCGGCCCACGGTCTGCCAGGGAGACAGCGAGTCGTAGGGGTCCTGGAAGACGATCTGCATGCGGCCCCGCATCTTCTCGAGCGCCGAGCCCTGCAGTGCGGTGACGTCGGTGTCCTCCAAGAGCACGGTCCCCTGCGTGGGTTCGATCAGGCGCAGGATCAGGCGAGCCAGGGTGGTCTTGCCCGATCCCGACTCACCGACTACCGCCAGGGTGCGGCCCGGTGCGATGGTGATATCCACCTCGTCGACCGCCTTGAGGTCGGCGTGGCGGAAGCCCGCCACCTTGATTTTGAAGATCTTGGTCAGATCCCGAAGGACCAGCGTGTCGGTGGCAGCGGTCATAGCACAGCCGCCTCGGTGGTTATGGGGTGATGGCAGAAGGCCATCTGCCCATCGATGTTCACCACGGGGGGTTCCTGGTCGAAGCAATCGGACTCGGCCGCAAAGCAGCGGGGAGCGAAGGCGCAGGCGGCCAGTTCGTCGCCGGGGTTGGGCACCCGCCCGGGGATCTCGCGGGGAGTGCCCCCCGAGTCGAGCGAGGTGGCGATGGAGACCAACTGGTTGGCGTAGGGATGGAGGGACTCCCGGTAGATCTCAGCGGTGGCGCCCAGGTTGACGACCCGGCCTGCGTACATCACGGCCACCCGGTCGCACACGTCCGCCACCACCCCCAGGTCGTGGGTGATCAGCATCCCTGCGGCGTTGTGTTCGGAGATCACGTCGCCCAGAAGGCGCAGTATCTCCGCCTGAATGGTGACGTCCAGCCCCGTGGTGGGCTCGTCGGCGATGATCAACTCGGGTTCTCCGGCCAGTGCGATGGCGACGCAGACCCGCTGGCACATCCCTCCCGACAACTCGTGCGGGTAGGAGCGGTACACCCGCTCTGGGTCGGTGATCCTCACCGAGCGGAGCAGAGCGAGAGCTTCGGCGCGGGCTTGTCTTCGGTTCATGTCCCGCAGGCGCCGGAGAGTGTCGTAAAGCTGGGTGCCCACCCGGAACACCGGGTTGAGGCTTCCCCGGGGGCGCTGGGGCACGAAACCGATCCTGCGTCCCCGGGCCTGCTGGCGAGCCTTGGCCGGGATGAAGTCCTCGCCGTCGAAGGTGCAGGACTCAAAGGAGAGGTTGGCGGCGCTGGGAAGCAGGTCGAGGATCGAGCGGGCGGTCATTGACTTGCCCGCCCCGGTCTCGCCCACCACTCCCAGGATCTCCCCGGGATGCACCTCGAGGTCCACCCCGCGAAGGATCGGAAGGCCTTCGATGCCCACCACCAGTCCCCGGACCTCCAACAAAGCGCTCATCGGGACTTCCTTCGGGTGGGCTCCACCAGATCGGCGATCGACTCTCCGATCAGGCTGAGGGAGAAGATGGTGATGGCGATGGCCATTCCGGGGAAGACCGAGATCCACCAACGGCCTCCCACCACCATCTCGTCGACGCCCTCGGCGATCATCGCTCCCCATTCGGGCTCGGGAAGCGGGACTCCCAGGCCGATGAATCCCAGGGCGGCGGTGAGCAGTATCGCCCAGCCGCAACTGATGGCCGCTTGGGTGACCACGGTGCCCACGGTCCCCGGAGCGATGTACCGGAAGATGATCTGTCGCCGGGAGTTGCCCGCTGCTCGACCGGCTTCCACATAGGAGTGCTCGCGAAGGGAACGGACCTCGGCTCGGACCAAACGGACAAAAGTGGGTATTCCCACAAAGCCCACCACCAGGATCAGGTTGAAGACTCCCTCGCCCAAGGCGGCCAGCACTCCCACTGCCAGGACGAAGGCCGGGAAGGACTGGATGATGTCAAGACCCCTCATGGTGAGCGAGTCGACGCGTCCCCCGATATACCCCACGAACAGCCCGATGGGGTGGCCGATCACGATGGAGAACGCCACTGCCGAGATGGAGATGACCAGGTCGTACCGAGCCCCGTAGACGACCCGGGCGAAGATGTCAAAACCCAGCTTGCCGGTTCCGAACCAGTGCTCCGCGGAAGGAGCGAGGAACTGGGTTCCAAAGTCGATCGCCAAAGGATCGTTGCGAGCGATCCATGGCGCAAAGAGTGCCACACCGAGCATGCCTCCGAACATGATCAACCCGATCACCAGACGGTTGTCCAGTCTTCTCTTGCCGGTTCTAGCCGTCATTTCAACCTCACCCGCGGATCGACCAGCGACTGTAGCAGGTCGACGACCAAGAACACCATCAGATAGGTGACCGCCGACAATAGGACAACACCCTGCACGGCGGCATGGTCGGTCCTTTCCAGGGAGTTGTAGGCGTACAGGCCCACCCCGGGCCAGGAGAAGACTCTTTCAATTAACACGGCCCCTCCGATCATGTACCCCGAGATCAGGCCGGTCATGGTGATCGCCCCGGGTAGGGAGTTTCGAAGCACGTATTTGAGGTAGAGGGGAGCGCCGCGCAGGCCGGCGGCCCTTCCAAAAGCGATGTAGTCAGACTGCAACACGGACAGGGTGGCGTTGCGGGTGAGCCTCGTGATGGGTGCGATGGCC
>CAYWGY010000098.1:8877-9527 GCA_964458055.1 uncultured Acidimicrobiaceae bacterium
TCACCATCGGAAGGACGACGTGGGCCAAGGCGTTTCGGAAGGTTGCCCACTGTCCCTGCACCAGGGAGTCGAATATGTAAAAGCCGGTCGGGCCGTCGGGAGGGACCGCCCCAAGGTCGAGGCGACCGACCGGCGCGGGCGCCCAGCTAAAGAAAACAAAGAAGATCATCACCAGTATGAGGGCCGCCCAAAAGTCGGGGATGGCCACTCCCAGGGTGGAGATGAACCTGCTGAATCTGTCGATCAGCTTGCCCCTTCGAACGGCGGCCCAAACTCCCAGGGGAAGCGCCACCGAGAGAGCAAATACCAGAGCGAAGATCACCATCTCCACGGTGGCCGGGAGGCGGTTGCGGATGTCCTCGGCGACGGAGAAACCGGTGCGAAGCGACTCTCCCAGATCGCCCTGGATCAGCCCCCCCATGTAGATCCAGTACTGGTGATAAAGCGGCTTGTCCAGCCCCAGGCTGGCCCGGATCGCCTGCACCTCACCCTCTGATGCCTGCATGCCCGCGTACAGGCGGGCTGGGTCTCCTGGAAGTCCGCGGGAAACCAGGAAGGCAACCATCGTGACCCCGATGAGAATCGGGATCAGGGCTACCAGCCGGCGTAGAAGATAGGAACCCATCAGTCCTTCCAGGATAGGAAAAGGA
>CAYWGY010000099.1:0-9519 GCA_964458055.1 uncultured Acidimicrobiaceae bacterium
GTTCGCCTCTTGGTCATTGCGGACGATCTCGTTCTCCGGATCCCAGTCCAGCTTCCATTGCCTCCACGAGTTGTCCGAGATCTCGGTGGAGAGTTCCGCGTCCACCCACGGTCCGTCGTCGATCTTCACTTCCACTTTGTCGACTCCCCGGTGGGGCGCCCAGGCCACGCCGGCTATGGCCCGCGGCCCTGCTGCTATCTGGCCTTGACGAGGGGTGTCGATCCGTGACTGGGTCTTCACCGGCGCTTCCTTCGCCCATCCCCGCGGCACCCAGTAGGCGTCGAATCCGTCCCAGGTGGTCAACTCCAACTCAGACAGCCACTTGGTGGCAGACACGTAGCCATACAACCCCGCCACCACCAACCGGACCGGGAACCCGTGCTCGATGGGAAGGGGTTCGTCGTTCATGCCCACCGCCACCAGCGCGTCCCGTCCGTCAAAGGGGATGCTCGACGGGAAGCCGACGGTGAACCCACTATCTGTTCGGCCTCGGGAAGAAGTCCCGCCTCGTCCAGAATGAGACTGAGCGGCACCCCCAGCCACTTGGCGTGACCGACCAGAGACCCCCCCACCTGGTTGGAAACGCAGGACAGGGTGACGTAGCGCTCCACCAGGGGTCGGGTCAACAGTTCATCGAAATTGATCTCGTAGGGGTTCTCCACCAGACCGGTGACCCGCAACGTCCACTCCTCCAGGTTGACCTGCGGCGGTGTCAGGGCGGTGTCGATCAGATAGAACTCCTCGTTGGGAGTGATTATGGGACTGATTCCGGGAACTTCGAGAGAGTGTCCGGGAGGAAGCGGTCCGGCGCCCTCCACCACAGCCTCCGTGGTGGTGGTGGTGGTGGCCTCGGTGGTGGTGGTGACCTCGGCGGCGGCGCCCTCCCCTGCGCTGGTGGTCGTGGCAGCCGCGGTGGTCGTGGGAGGCACGGTGGTGGCAGTGGTCTCGGTGGCCTGAGGCAGCACAACCGACTCCCGGCCGGCCAGGGTCTCCTTGGTCCTCTCCAAGAGGTAGCGTCCTCCGGCAGCCATGGCGACACCCAGTCCCAACGCGGCCCCCGCTCCCACGAGGAACCTCCGGCGGGAGACATCCGGCTGGGCCTCGGAAGCCTCGTCCGAGTCGGCCTCGGTCGTCGGGTCCTCGGAAGCCTCGGCAGCGGCGCCCGGCATCAGGCGGTTGAGAATCCGGAGAGCGAACAGTCCCACGGCCGCGGCGACGGCCGCGCTGATGACAGCGATGAACCACTCCACCCCCGGTTCCCGCTGGAGAGAGAAGGCGCCCAGCAAACCGAACAGACCGAACACCCAAGGAGCGACTAGCGGGCGACGAGCCGACCACAACCCCACCAGCGATCCCAAAACCAGGGTCACCACCACCATTCCGATGATCAGGGCCAGCTTGTCGTAAATGCCGAAGACCGCAATGGCGAAGTCCTTGACAGGCGGGGGAACGTAGTCGATGGCCAGACCTCCCACCGCTTCGGTGAGAGAAATGGACACGGGAGAGACACCGGCAATCAACTCGCCGACAGCCAGAGCCAGCGCGGCAGCCAAGGCGCCGGCCAGGGCGTGGCGGGCACGGGATGAAGTAGGACGCATAAGGGTGAGATTACTTGCCGTGGAGAGATAACTCATCCGGATAGATGACGAAGGGGCTGAATGTGGGGAGTAAGTGGCCTGTCAGCAGGATATGGCAGCGCCCGGACTGGATCCGACAGCCACCTCCAGGTCAGCCTGGCTGGACCAGTCACTCCATGATCCCTCATACAGCAACCCCGAATACCCCGATAGACGCATGGCCAGGAGGTTGTGGCAGGCCGTTACGCCGCTGCCACAGTAGGCGATGGCCTCGCCTCCGGATTCCTCCACACCCAGCTCCCGGTAGCGGTCTCTCAGGGCCGCCGGCGAAAGGAACCGTCCGTTAGAAGCGAGGTTGTGCCCGAAAAAGGCGCTCCGGGCGGTGGGGATGTGGCCCGCCCGCGGATCAATCGTCTCGTTCTCGCCCCGGTAGCGGTCTTCGGAGCGGGCATCCATGATGAGGCGTTCCCCCAGGAGGCTTCTCACTTTCCCGGCATCCACCACTCCTCGCCAACCCTCCGGAGGGGGATAATCGACCGGGCTGACCTCTGGCACTTCGGCGGTGAGAGGGAACCCGGCCTGATTCCAGGCCGCCAGTCCGCCGTCCAGCACGAACGCCGACCGGTGTCCGATCGAGTCCAACATCCACCACAGGCGGGCGGCGATCGCCCCTCCCGAGGCGTCGTAGGCCACGACCGTGTGGGAAGGGCCGATGCCCAGGTCTCCCAGCGTGCGGGCAAAGGCCTCCACAGACGGCAGAGGATGACGTCCGGAACCCTCGGGCGTGCTCAGGGCGGTATCCAGATCGACAAAGCGCGCCCCCGGCAAATGCTCCCGGTCATATTCAACTCTTCCCTGATCAGGGTCGGCCAGATACCACCGGACGTCGCAGACGACCACCCCGGGTTCGGCAACCTTCCCGGACAGTTCTTCAGGGGTCATCAAAGCCATGGAACAACACCTCTTGTATCCAACACCGTCGACAGATCGTTCTTATGAGCTGGTGCTCACACCCGATGAAGGATGAAAGTCAGAATAACCAATCCCCGGACGGGGAAGTTCTCCGGACGGCGGCTTACCCTTCTTCACGGACCGGGGGAGAATCCTTCGGGGGGACGTCGTCTGCTCCACGCCGTTCCTCGATGCGTTCTTTCAACTCGGACCCCCACTCCAGCAGGATGGTGCTGATCGTCGAGAACACCGAGACAGCCGTCTTCTTGACCTGCTGTTTGACAGCGGGGTCCTTCAGGGTGTTCCCGGCCCCGGCCACGGTGTGGGATATGGCCTCTCCCAGGGTTCGGAAGGCCTCTATCAACTCGTCGCGGGAGGGTCCGTCGGCCGCTCCTTCCCGGTAGCTGGCACGGAACCGATCCTTCAGGTAGTCGAACTCCTCCCCTGCCCCTCCGCCGTCAGGTGACTCATCGGAAGCCGCAGCCTCGTCATCTTGCCTTTCAGAATCTGCAGTCTGCCCTCCAGGATCTGCAGCCTGAGCTTGATCATTCTCCGGATCCTTCATACCATGATCGGAATGTTCGTTCATCTGCTGGATGGTACCTACGAACTCTTCAGGGCGTATTTTGGTTTTCCCTCCCGCACGTCACCGGACGGCCGGGAAGTGGGAGCCGTCTACGGTCTCCTGAACACGACCCTGTCGTTGTTGCGGAACCCACAGGTCACCCACGTCGCCGCCGCCACCGATACCGTGATCGAGAGCTTCCGCAACGACCTGTACGACGGCTACAAGACCGGCGAGGGCGTACCGGAGGACCTCATGTCCCAGTTCGGACTGGCGGAACGGGCCTTCGAAGCCCTGGGGGTCACCGTGTGGGGCATGATGGACTTCGAGGCGGACGACGCCATGGCCACCGGCGCCCACCGCTTCTCCCCCCTGGTCGACCGGGTGATCCTGCTCAGCCCCGACAAGGACCTGACCCAGTGCGTCTCCGAACGGCGAATAGTCACCTTCGACCGTCGCAAGAACCAGATGCTCGATGCAGACGGGGTAAAGGCCAAGTTCGGCGTGGAGCCGGCCTCCATCCCCGACTACCTGGCGCTGGTGGGAGACGCCGCCGACGGCATTCCCGGCATCCCCGCTTGGGGCGCCAAGTCCTCATCAACGGTGCTGGGGCACTACAAACACCTGGAGAACATCCCCATGGACCCGGTCGAGTGGAAGGTGAAAGTCCGGGGAGCGGCTCGCCTTGCCCGGAACCTGAAAGAACGCATGGAGGACGCCTTCCTGTACCGGGAACTAGCTACTCTCAGTCGCAACGCTCCGGTCTCCTGGACCCTGGAGGAGATCGCCTGGAAGGGAGTGATTCGGGACGAGTACCGAAGCCTGTGCGCCGAGTTGGGCTTCAGCAATCCCCCCAAAGTCCACCGCTGGGCCGATTGAGCCCTGGGGTGTTCGATCAGTTTCCGGTGAAACGAGGAGGCCGGCCCTCCAGGAAGGCTGCCACGGCTTCGCCCAGATCGTCCGACTCGAGAAAGGCGGTGTTCCACAACGCCACGTAATCGAGAGCTTCACTGACCGACCTGCCCTGCTCGGCAGAGAGCACCGCCTTGGCGCCCTGGACCGCCAGCGGAGAGTTGGCGGCGATCTGCAGAGCCCACTCCCTGGCGCCCGCCAACAGCGCATCCACGTCGGTGTAGACCTCATTCACCAGCCCCATGTGGTGCGCCCGGCCGGCGTCGATGTCCTTACCGGTGTAGACCAACTCTGCGACGTGGCCCTTGGAGACCACCTGGGGCAGCCTCTCGAGAGTCCCCATGTCGGCCACTATCGCCATACGGGTCTCTCTCACCGAGAACACCGCATCGGAGGAGGCCAGCCGGATATCGCAGGCTGTGATCAGGTCCATGCCTGCTCCCAGGCACCAACCGTGGACGGCTGCGATTACCGGGACCGGGGAGGACGCGAGCGAGGAGAAAGTCTTCTGCAATTCCTTCAGACGGCGGAAGAGTGCCTGCTTGACGGCGGCGGGTGATCCCTCCGGAGGGGCCAGGCTGCTGAGCATGTTCAAGTCGATTCCCACCGTGAAGGCCCTCCCGCGGCCGGCAACCACGATCACCCGAACTCGCCGATCCGAGCCCAGTTCCTCCACAGCCCGGGGGAGATCCTCCCACAGGTCCGCGGAAAACGCATTCAGCTTGTGCGGACGGTTCAGCCACAGCCACCCTATGTGCCCGTCGGTCTCAGTCTGGATGTGGCGGTAACTCACCCGCTCAGATAATACGGCCCCCGACGCCGTTAGCCTCCTGAGGAACATGCAGGTGCTGCCCACCAGAGTCGACCGCTCCTCGCCCGAGTTCCTGACGAATCGGGACTCCATGGTGGACTTGCTTGCCGAGTTCGAGCAACTCATGGCCCGTGCCCGGGAAGGCGGGGGTCCCAAGTATGTGAAGAGGCACCTGGCTCGGGGCAAGCTCCTGGTGCGCCAGCGCATCGAGTTGCTGCTGGATCGCGACTCCCCCTTCCTGGAACTCCAGGCACTCGCCTGCTGGGGCACCGATAAGAACCTCGGGGGCAACATCGTTACGGGCGTGGGAGTGGTGGAGGGAGTTGAATGCGTGATCTCAGCCAACGATCCCACCAGCCAGGCGGGGTCGATGCACCGCATCGGGTTCCTGAAGGGCATGCGCGCCCAGGAGATCGCCCGCCAGAACCGGATGCCCCTGATCAGCCTGGTGGAGTCGGGAGGTGCGGTCCTTCCCGAGCAGGCGGAGATGTTCGTGATGGGCGGGGGTACCTTCCGCAACCTCACCCAACTCTCCCAACAGGGCATCCCCACCATCGCCCTGGTATTCGGAAACTCCACCGCCGGGGGGGCCTACCTACCGGGCATGGCCGACTACGCGGTCATGGTCAAGGAACGGGCCAAGGTCTTCCTGGGAGGCCCCCCTCTGGTGAAGATGGCCACTGGCGAGGAGTCCACCGACGAGGAACTTGGAGGCGCCGAGATGCACTCTCGCGTCTCGGGTCTCTCGGACTATTTCGCCGTGGACGAAGTGGATGCCATCCGGATCGGGAGGGAGATCGTGGCCCACCTCAACTGGCGCAAACGGGGGTACGGACCCACCCGGCCCGCCACCGAACCAGAACACGACCCCGAGGATCTCCTGGGTCTCATCCCCCGGGACCTGCGAGTCCCCTTCGACATGCGGGAACTTCTCGCCAGGGTGCTGGACGGCTCCCTCTTCGACGAGTACAAGGCCCTGTACGGTCCGTCTCTGGTGACCGGGTGGGGATCGGTACACGGTTTCCCGGTTGGGGTGGTGGCCAACCAACAGGGCGTGATCTTCTCCGAGGAGGCCCACAAGGCCACCGAGTTCATCATGCTCTGCAACCGCTACGATGTCCCGCTGATCTTCATCCACAACACCACCGGCTACATGGTGGGACGCCAATACGAACAGCGGGGAATCATCAAGGACGGGGCCAAGATGATCAATGCGGTCGCCAACTCCACGGTTCCCCACATCTCGCTGCTGGCCGGGGTTTCCTACGGCGCCGGCAACTACGGGATGTCGGGACGGGCGTATGAACCCCGCTTCATATTCGGGTGGCCCAACCACAAGATCGCCGTCATGGGACCCAAGCAGTTGGCCGGCGTGATGTCCATAATCCGCCGGACCGCTGCCGAGAGCCGCGGCGAACCCTACGACGAGGAGAGGGACGCCATGATCAGAAAGGCGATCGAAGACCAGATATCGGCCGAGGAGATGGCCTATTTCGCAACCTCCCGCCTGTGGGACGACGGCCTGATCGACCCCCGCCACACCCGCACCGTCCTGGGCATCGCCCTCTCCGCCGCCCATTCCGGGCCGGTGAAGGGCACCGACTCCTACGGCGTGTTCCGGATGTAGCACCGCCGGACGCAGAACCACTGAAGGACCGGCATTTACTCCTGTCAACCTGTTTTCCGATGCCTGTCACTTCCCGACGCATCTTGTCACACCCGCATCACACACTGTCTGCTATCAGATAAGCACCGCTGCGGCAGGGTTCCACCGCACAGCGGGATCAAACCGAAAGTGCAGCACACCGGCAAGGTTCCACCGGACGCGCACCGTGTCTTCCATGCCGATTGCGGCTTCCCCGATACGAGGGTGCCGACCGGCAGGTCTCCGCCTGCCCGCACCTCGTTCCAACCGGTATGGCGGTGGTGGGGGTGGGGCCCGAAGGGCTGACTGGAGCGCGGGGGTTTCCCGGCATGCTTTCCTGTGGAGCATGGTTGCCACCTCTTATGCTTGTCAGAGGACACATAGTTCCGCTCTAATAGCATCCCCTGGGTAAAGGCGCCTCCCAATGCGCATATGCACTATCGCCGCTACGGTTATCCTGGTCCTGGCCGTGGCGGGTTGTTCAAGCGGGGACGATCAAACGTCCGCTCCCCCGGAGAGCGCCCCATCAACCGGTGGCGACGGATTCGCGGGGACAGTGCGGATCGGAGCGGCGCTCAGTGAGACGGGAAAGTACGCCGTGGAGGGCCGTGACTCCCGCCAGGGCTACGACACCTGGCTGAGATGGGTGAACGAGGAGAATGGCGGCATCGATGTCGGGGGGCAACGCTATGACGTCGAGATCGTCTACTACGACGACGAGTCCGATGCCGACACCGCGGCCAACCTGGTGCAGAAGCTCATCGACGAGGATCGGGTCGACTTCCTGCTGGGACCCTATTCCAGCGGTCTTACCACGGGCGCCAGCGCCATCGCCGAAGCCAACAACGTGATCATGGTGGAGGGAAACGGCACCTCGGACACCATGTTCGAGCGCGGCTTCCGGAACCTGTTCCTGGTGGCGACCATCGCCAGCGACTACACCAAGTCGGGGGTCGAGTTGCTCGCCGACCAGGGAGCGCGGACCGCTGTTATCGCCTACGAGGACACTTCTTTTCCCACTTCGGTGGCGAGAGGTGCGATCCGCCACCTGGAAGACAGGGACATCGAGGTGCTGGCCGTGGAGACCTATCCCAAAGACATCCAGGATGTCTCCGCCATCATGACAAAGTTCCGGGACTTGGAACCGGACATCTTTGTGGGCGGAGGTCACTACAACGATGCGGTGCTGTTCGTTAACGCTGCCAAGGAACTGGGCTTCGCCCCCGGAGGCATGCTGATCACGGTGGGACCGTCCAACCCCAAACTGGTGGAAGAACTGGGCGAGGATGTGAACGGCGTCCTGGGACCCACCCAGTGGGAGCCGGTGATGGCCTACGAGGGTCCCTACTTCGGGACCGCCTCCGAGTTCGCGGCCTATTACGAGGGACTGTGGGGCGAGCCTCCCGTATATCAGGCTGCCAGCGCCACCGCGTCCGCCCTCGCCCTCCACCTGGCCATCGAAGCTGCCGGGACCACCGATACGGATACGGTGCGAGAAGCCTTGTATTCCCTTCAGGCCGACACCTTCTACGGTCCGCTCTCCTTTGACGACCGGGGCGTCAACACCGCCAAGCCCATGGGCACCGTACAGGTGCAGGACGGACAGATCGTGGTGGTGGCGCCCTCCGCAGCGGCGGTGGCCGACTACGCCCCGCCCTCCGAAGCCTCGCTCCGCCGCGGCGAGAGCGCTTTCGGCGCCGACCGACTGGCGCAGGCCCTCATCAACGGGATCGCATTGGGGGGCATGTACACCATCCTGGTGCTGGGCTTTTCGATCATTTGGGGTGTGATGGGTGTGATCAACTTCGCCCACGGCGAGTTCGTGATGATCGGCGCCTACCTGGCCTGGCTGGCCAACCAAGTCTGGGGGGTGGACCCGTTCGTATCGGCGCCGGCGGTCTTCGTGGTGATGTTGGGCCTGGGCTACGCCACCCAGCGCCTGGTCGTGAATCCGGTCCTCGAACGCTCCCATCTGGTCTCGCTCCTGGTGATGTTCGGGGTTGCGATCATATTGCAGAACGCCATGAAGCTGGTATTCTCCGCCGACTTCCGCCGGACCGACACCGCCCTGGGCGGCGCTTGGAGATTGACTGACGGGATAACCGTGCCGGTCACCAGGTTCTGGGTCCTGATCGTGGCCCTGGCCGTGACAGCCGCCCTGACCCTCTTTTTGATGCGCACCCGTCTCGGCAAGAGCATCAGGGCTGCCGCCCAGAGTCGTGAGTCCGCCCGTATCGTCGGCATCGACGTCTCCAGGGTGTACGCGGTGACGTTCGCCCTCTGCATAGGGATCACCGGCCTGGCAGGGGCCCTGATCAGTCCGGTGCTGGCCATCCAGCCCTTCCAGGGCCCGCCGCTCACCCTCAAAGCCTTCGCCATCACCGCCATGGCAGGCCTCGGTTCGGTGCGGGGCGCCCTGGGTGGAGCGATGGCACTGGGGATGGTGGAGGCGGTGCTGGCAATCTACATTCCCAGGATCGGCACCAACCTTGCGGTTGTGGCCTCCTTCGTGTTCCTGGTGACAGCCCTGGTGTTGCGCCCCCAGGGCATCTTCCGGGGACTGCGACCTGTGGATGCCACGGCATCATGAACCGAAACCGCCAGGGGAGATTCCATGACCGGTAGCAGTCGTTTCACCAGCACGGAAGGCACCGTTGCCGGACTCTCGAGCGTGCGCCGGGCAGGCTGGACCGCGCTGGGGATCGTGGTGGTCTTCCTGCTGTTGCTGCCTCTACTGCCGTCCGTCACCAACGCCACCCTGTTCACACTCACGCTGATGCTCACCTCCGTGGGGGTGGCGGTGAATTGGAATCTCACCGGAGGGTTCACCGGGTACGTCGACTTCGGACACGCGGTCTGGTTCGGCGTCGGCGCCTATACCACGGCCATCCTCATGTCGCTGCAGAGCAACGGACCGCAGATCGGCTGGTCGCCCTTGCCTGCCATCGGTTTGGGCGCCCTGGTCGCCGGTGTCCTGGCAGCGGCTATCGGCAGGGTAACCATGAGACTAAAGGGTCCTTACTTCTCGATCGCCATGCTGGGCACGTTCGTAGCCATG
>CAYWGY010000100.1:0-9453 GCA_964458055.1 uncultured Acidimicrobiaceae bacterium
GACCTGCCCCTCTTCCTGTTCAAGCTGCAGCAGTTGATCGTTAATGATGAAGAGTTGCTTCGAGGTCCGTCGCCTTCCCATTCCGGTTGAGCATATCGGAAGCGATGGCGTCCGGGGTTGCCGGGGTTGTCCTCTCCCACCGGGATTGATGCAGCCCAGTCGGAGGCGGCAGGCGGGTTCTCAGTTCATTCCACGAGACCGATCTGATCAAGGGGCTGTTGGAAACCCGAGACTCCGTGTTTCCGATGGGCCTAAAATCGGCTGGGCAACGCCGGGGTGGCGAAATCTGGCAGACGCGGTGGACTCAAAATCCATTGGAGGCAACTCCGTGCGGGTTCGAATCCCGCTCCCGGCACCGATCTTTCAATGTCATTCCTTTTGCTACGTTTCAAGCCGTAGCAAAAGGACCAGGTCCCCGGCCTGGTCATTGCAGTTGGTGGGCGCGTCAGCCTCAACTGAAGCGAATCCTTGGTGGTTCTAGTTTCTCAGTATTCGCGGTAGGTACGAGGTAGTTTCTTTGTGCTGTGTGGACGCAGTAGGGCAATCCACACGGTGTTCTGCAGTTGTGATGGGATTGCCCCGTTAATCTCTCCTTCACTGTTGATCTGAGTGGCCGAGGTGCTGTGGGTGTAGCATGGTGCCCGGTGACTGACAGAGAACCCGATGCCATCAGCAGTTCGGCAGAGACTGTTCTTGAAGCGATGCGTCTACGCCGGATGCACCGTGTGTTCACACCCGAACTTCCGGGCGCCGATGTCCTTGATCGACTTGTCTACGCAGCGAGCCGTGCCCAGGTAGCCCGCCCGGGCATTCGGCATCTCATCGTTGTCACCGACCCGCGGCTGGTACGCACGGTGCGGAATGCCTGTCCGGGTTTCGTAAACAATGCACCAGCGATCATCGTTATCTGCAGCGACCTCCACAAGGCTGCGGAAGTCATGGGACCCCGTGGAGTCGAGGTCGTAACTCGGCTCGACGCCGGCGCTGCAGCCGGCTACATCACCATTGCCGCTCCCACACTAGGGATCGGTGTCTGCAAGGTCACGAGTTGGACGGAAGAGGTGGTCCAATCCATCTTTGGGCTCCCGGACCACATAAGGCCGGAGGTCCTGATGGCGATCGGGATTCCGGTAAAGAACCATCCCAAGCCCGTTAAGGGTTTCCACCCCACTGTTCATCACGATCTCTACGGGAGGGATTGGAGCGGCACCCGGTGAAAGAAGCCAAGTACGACGATCCTCTCTTCGACTTCATCCTCTATCTGATCACCTCCGCCCGCGTGAGTCTTGATGAGAGAGCGATATATGGTTCGTTCCGGCTCATCGAGGGCGCCAGCCGGCTGATCGAAGCGGCCGAGGAGATACCGGGGTTGGATGTGGACGATTTCCTTCGAGCCAAACGGAACTCCATAGATCGGAACAAGGCGCGCATGATGCTGGACAAGGATGGCTACCGGGCGTGGCTTACGGACCTGGCGTCGGGGTTGGCGTCCGAGTCCGTGAGGCGAAGCATGGGAGATAGCTGACGGCGAGGGGAAGCCGACCCGACGAGGGGTGGTACCTTATCTGCAGGCGCATCCCATACGACTCCGACGCACGATCGGAGCGAGGAGGTCCGGTACCGGTGGCGTCGCAGCCGACTGGCACTCCGCCTTGGACGCAACGACGGCACTCGCTGACTGTTGAGCAATCGGCAAGTGCCATCACATTCTGTTTGTGGCGGTCCCGGAGGATGTCTCCAGGTTGAGCGTTGGGTGGGCTGAGGTGGAACGGTGTGGGAGGGTTCCTTCCTCCTGGCCGGGTAACCGGACCACCCGGGGTCACCCGAGAGCCAAGGTGGACCTCTCCTCTCCGTTGGAGTCGGGATGTCAACCGGGATCTCATGGCTTTCGGGGCCGGACGCTCCGCAACATGTGGCTGTGCCGGCGGTTGCGCAGCTTGTCACAGGGGCGCGCCATGCTAAGAGGAAGGCGGATGACTCCCGGTGAATGGATGTTGAGTGTTGGGCAAGGGATTGAATGACATCATGGGCCTGATAGCCCGCGCCCCGTGGCGGGAGGCGGTGACTTATCGGGACTCCTGGCCTCATGAGTATGTGGTGGTCAACAAGGACAGGCAACAGGCTTTGCTTGCTGCCGTCTGTGAGCGAATCGCGGCAGGAGAAGGTGTTGAGTGTTGGTTCTTCCACCAGAAGCGCAGCTATCTGTTCCTGGGAGAGTACAAGTACTGGACGATGACAGACTGCCAGGACATCGATCTGGAGGCCGATGACTATGTGCTCAACCGGGCTCTGTTGTACCGGGACCGCCGTGATTTCGCCATCAGGCCGGGTGACACCGGCCTGCGAAGCGGATAGGGACTTCTCGTCAGATGGCCGGTGAGCGAGTCATCCGAGCAGCCACCGGTTACGGGAAACCCGGTCGGGGTTATCCGGCTCAGGTGGCGATGTCTCGCCGGTCGATGCGGGTGATCGCCACCCACCCCGTGATGAGTGCTCCGGCAAGGAGGAGGAAATAGGTTGGTTCGAATCCCTTGGCAAGCGGTGGGGCGTCGCCGAAGTACCAGTAGAAGGGGGATATCGCCCTGGCTGGTTGGAGAAAGTCGCTCAGGGAACCGAGGCCGTTCAGCAGAAAAGTGCCCATTGCCACCACGGCGGTGACCCGGACCGCCGGGAACGACGACCCCCCTATCGACCAGATCGCCATGGCCAGCCCGCCGAAGAAGAGGCCCAGAAGGCCCAGGCCTGCACCGGCGGCCAGGATACTCCCGACGCCCAGTCCCGTATCCCAGGCGAGGTCTCCCAAGAGTGCCGCAATGGTGAGGATCACGACCACTAGAGCGGTGGTGAACACCAGGCCCAGTGCCTTGTTCGCAACCACCGTTCTGCGGTTGACGGGGGCCGAGAGCACCAGGTCCAGGACCCCGGCGCTCTCTTCTTTGACTATTGCGCTCGAGACTCCCCTGACCACGAACATGATGATGAGGATGGGTCCGATCGCCTGGTAAGTGCGCGAGGATATGAAGCCTGCTGCCGTGACTATCGCTTCCGGATCGCTCATGCCGAACATGGCGAAGACCTCCCGCGGAAGTGAGGTGATGAGATCGGCCAGGGCGTCGGCGTCCGCAGACAAGGCCGGCCAGGCGGAGAACATCACCAGGGTGAGGAGTCCGAGACCACCTCCCCATCCCCAGACGGAGCGGCGGCGGTCCCAGAGGGTCTTACGGAACAACCCGGTCAGCAGCCACGCCGACCGGAATCGACGTCTTGTTCGCCCCGAACGCCGGAGTCCCCTGATCTGGGGCACCATGGCCAACTCGGTTGCGATGTCGCGGCGTCGGAACAGGAAGGTGGCTACGGTAACCAGGGCCACAGCCGTTAGCGCCAACCTGACGTGTCCGGCGCCCAGGTGCTCGGTGAGGGGATGGGGATCCTGGTACCAGGTGAAGGGACTTGCCGCGTCCACGCTCCCCAGTGCGGGGTAGAGGTCGGAGAAGCCGTGGCTGAACCAGGCCAGGAATGCCAAGGCGCCCGCTGCTCCCCCGGCCACCACACTGCGCCCGGTGAAGGTGCCGGCTACCAGCGTCACTGCTTCGAAGACGACACCGAGCAACCACAGGGAAAGCCCGGCCGAGAGAATGCCGGTTACCGACAGGGAGAGGTCGAATATCGGGTTCACGACCAACAGCGCCGCCGTGAGGACCGCCACCAGCACAAGCGCGGACACGGCGACGCCTCCGGCCTTTTCCAGGAACACCCTGGTACGGGAAACCGGCGTCGAAAGCAGCATGTCAACCAGGCCGTCGCGTTCCTCGGCCATGATCTCGGCGGCAGTTGCACTGATGACGAAGAAGAGAATGAGCGCGGGAGCGAACAGCGAGAAGAGGTAAGCACTGAGGAAACCTGCGGCTGAGAGAAAGGTGGCGGGATCGATCCCGAACGCCGACATCATCTCGGAGGGGAGATTGTTCATGAAGTTGACGAAGCCATCGGAATCGCGCATCGCAGGAAACAATGCCCCCAACCAGACCGCCAGCACCACGATGCCCACCCCGTATCCAACCACAGCTTTCCGGCGGTCTCGCAGAGTCTTGCCGAGGATGATCGGAGTCATGCCTCAGGCCCCCTGGCTGCCCAGGGTGGCGGACTCGTAGTATGAGAGGAATACGTGGTCGAGATCGGCCTCTTCCGAGGACACCGATACCACATCCATGCCGGCCGCCATTCCTATCACCGCTTTGTGGGACCCGGCGATGCTGAGCCGCAGGAAGGTGCCGCCATCCAACAGATCATTTACTGTGACGCCGTCGATGGCTGCGAAGGGAGCAGGGTCGACCGGAGCTTCGAATTTGATGGAGAGGTTGGACTGGGCCCTAGACCGGAACCCCGAGAGAGTGTCCACGGCTATGAGACGGCCCTGGCGGACTATGCCCACCCGGTCCGCCACCCTCTCGACTTCCGGGAGGTAGTGGGAGGAGAGGAACACCGTTCGTCCTTCGGCTCTTACCTCGGCGACCAGTTGAGCAAACTCCTGTTGCATGAGAGGGTCCAGGCCACTGGTGGGTTCGTCCAGGATGAGCAGTTCCGGCTCGTGCATGAAGGCGTTGACCACGCCGACTTTCTGACGGTTGCCCTTCGAGTATTCCTTGATGCGGCGGTCGAGATCCAGGTCGAAGCGCTCCGCCAACCGCCGGGTGTTGGCCGCGGTGTCGATGCCTCTCAGGTTGCTGAAGTACACCAGGAACTCCCGACCAGACATGGAGGAGTAGAGCGCCAGGTCGCCCGGCAGGTAGCCGACCCGGCTGCGGATCTCCAACGACGCCTCTTCGATGTCCATCCCGAAGACGGATCCCGAGCCTCGGGTCGGGTGAAGGAAGTTCAACAGAAGCCGGATGGTGGTGGTCTTGCCGGCGCCGTTCGGGCCGATGAAACCGTACACCTCACCCACCTCGACAGTCAGGTCCAGGTCGAGGATTCCTGGGGTGTCCCCGTAATACTTGGTGAGACTTTCGGTCTCTATGGCTCTTGACACAATGCCACTGCCTCCTCCACCCACGACTCGGGTGTTTCGCCCTCTTCGGTATGACAGAGACTCTACTGAGTGGTTCTGGGAAGTTTGGAGGCGCACCGCCCGGGTGGAAGGTCCAGCCTGTGCAGGGATCCCGGCGTCGAATCCGGACACGGTCGCTCCCTGTGGTCGTTGACTAGGATTGGAGCCAGGCCTTGGAGCAGGATGCAGGCGGCCACTCCGGTGATCGACTGGCCGGGTGGCGACTGTGGATACGGGCCGGCTATCTGAGCCGGGAGCGGTTAGGAGAGACATGATCGTCGAGCAGCGGGACTACCACATTCACACCGGGAAGATGAAGGAGGTACTCCGGTTGTACGAGACGGAGGGCATCATCATCCAGAAGGAGATTCTCGGCAATCTCATCGGCTGGTTCACCGTGGATATCGGGGGCTTGTCCACTATCTCGGCGATGTGGGGATACGAGAGTTACTCTGAGCGTGAGCGGCGCCGGTCGAAGCTGCAGGCCGACGAGCGCTGGCGGGCATTCCTGCCGAAGCTGCAGCCGTTGATACACACCCAGCAGAACCGGATCCTGGTGCCGACGGCGTTCTCCCCCATCGGATGAAGGCTTGGCGGCAGGCACGGTCGACAGGAGAGTGGGAATATGACAGCGACTGACGGTTATTTCTCTCTGGCGGGCCAGACCGCCATCGTGACGGGGGGCGCCAAGGGTATCGGCCGGGCGCTGGCTGACGGACTCGCGAGAGCGGGTGCCCGCGTTGTGATTGCCGACCTCGAAGGAGCGGGCGAAGCGGCGGCCTCCTACCAGGGTGGCATCGGGGTGACTGTGGACGTCTCGGATCCCGAGGACTTGGAGGCCATGGTGGAGACAACCCTGGAGTCCACCGACCGGATCGACATCCTGGTCAACAACGCCGGGATGTACACGTCACTGCCGATGAGACCCTTCGAGGAGATACCCCTGGAGGAGTGGCGCAGAGTCATGGAGGTGAATGTGGTTGGCCTGGCACTGGCCTGCCGGGCGGTGGTGCCGCACATGAGAGCGCGGGGAGGAGGGCGAATTCTCAACATCTCTTCGGGAACGGTCTTCCGCGGGGTCCCCCACCTCCTGCACTACGTGGCCAGCAAGGGAGCGGTGGTAGCGATCACGAGGGCGTTGGCCAAGGAGTTGGGGAGCGACGGGATTCTCGTGAACTGCCTGGCTCCCGGGTTCACCATCTCTGACGGGGTACGGGAAAACCCCGCCGGTGTGGACTTCGAGATGTTGAGCCGGATCTCGGTCGCCGCCCGAACGATAAAGAGGGACCAGACACCGGAGGACATAGTGGCGGCCGGGGTTTTCCTTTGCGGTCCCGGTGCTGACTTCATCACCGGGCAGACTATGGTGATCGACGGCGGCCAGTACTTCCACTAGCGCAGTCCGATACCTTGGTGAAAGCCCTCCTCTCTCTTCACGAGCATCCCGGGGGGGTGGTTTCCGGCTCCGGCACCAGGGTGGTATACGACCTCGAGTCCGACATCGCCTATCTGGGCGCCGCCTCGGTCTCGGGTCCGGCGCTGGTGTGGGAGGTGACGTTCTGTGGACCGGGCATCGGCGCGGCTGCGACAGCCGGGGGGGCCGTCCTGTCTCGGGTGGTGGTGCTGGACGACTCCCGGGATTGGCTGGTGCGGTGTGACCGGGTCGACTTTCCTCCCGGATCAGTGGCTCACTGGCACACGCATCCGGGCCCCGGAATCCGTCGACTGCTCTTCGGGGAGTTGACGGTCACCACCGGAGGAGTCCGGAGTATCCACCTGCCGACCGACCCCTGGTTCGAGATCGGCCCGGAGCCGGTGTTGGCGGAGGCGTCCCGGACGGAGGACTCGGCTTTCGTGAGGGTGATGTTGCTTCCGGCCGAGTGGGCCGGAAGGCGGACGATCCGCTATGTGGATCGGGTGGAGGCCGGACGGCCGGGCCGCCAGAGGGCGAAGGTGTTACTGGAGGCGCCCCTGGCATGAAGAGTCCTGAGACTCCCCTTCGCCACGGCGGGCAGGTGCTGGTGGAGCAACTTCGGCGCCACGGTGTGGACACCGCCTTTACGGTGCCGGGCGAGAGCTTTCTGGCCGTGCTGGACGCACTGCGGGACGAACGGACCATCCGCACCGTGGTCTGTCGACACGAATCGGGGGCGGCCATAATGGCCGAGGCTCATGCCCGCCTGCGCGGGGACATCGGCGTTGCATTCGTCACCCGAGGCCCGGGGGCGGCGCACGCGTCGGTGGGGGTGCACGATGCCGCCGAGAGCGACACTCCCCTGCTGCTCTTTGTGGGTCAGGTCGCAACCGGCCATCGCGGTCGGGGCGCCTTCCAGGAGGTGGACTTCGAAGCCTTCTTCGCCCCGCTGGCCAAGTGGGCGGTTGAGGTGGACCGACCCGAGCACCTGAGCGAGGTCACCGTTGAGGCAATCAGGGTTGCCCGGTCGGGGCGCGCCGGGCCCGTGGTGGTGTCCCTGCCAGAGGACGTGCTGGCAGCCTCGGTGGCGGGCGCCGATGCTCCTCCGGCACCTCCTCCGGAGAGACCCGTGCCGAGTGCCGGCGATCTGGAAGGGTTGCAGTCGCTGTTGGCGGGAAGCAGGAGGCCGTTGGTGGTGGTTGGCGGTGGCCGTTGGGACGCCGGGTCCGCGCAGGCCCTGAAACTGTGGGCCGAGGGGGACAACCTGCCGGTGGCAGTCTCCTTCCGCCGTCAGGACTACCTGGACAACCGCTCAGGGTCGTATGTGGGCTGGGCCGGGGTAGGTCTGGCCGAGGGTCTGGCGACCCGCATCGCCAGCGCCGACCTGATCATCGCCATCGGGACCCGCTTGAGCGACACCGCCACCCGTGGGTACACCCTGGTGGAACCCCCGAAGCCCCGCCAGACGCTTGTCCACATCCATCCCGACCCCGCCGAACTTGGAAGGGTCTACCAACCGGCTCTGGCCGTCGAGGCGGGTGCTCCCGAGGCGGTGGCTGCCCTGGCCGCCACAGCAGCACCGGACTCGACGCCGTGGCGCGACTGGTGTGCCGGGGCGCGCGCCGAGTACCTGGCCACGCTGTCAACCCCGGCGGCGCCGGGCGCGGTCGATCTCGGAAGAATTGTCACCTACCTCGACGAACGACTCCCCTCCCATGCAATCCTCACAAACGGCGCCGGGAACTTCACCATTTGGCCCCAGCGCCTTTACCGATTCAAACGATACGGGACCCAACTGGGACCCCAGAGCGGAGCGATGGGATACGCCGTGCCGGCGGCCATAGCCGCCAAACTCCAGCGCCCCAACACTCCGGTGGTGGCTTTCTCAGGAGATGGGGACTTTCTCATGACCGGTCAGGAACTTGCCACCGCGGTGCAATACGGGGCACCCATTGTGGTTTTGGTGGTCAACAACGGCATGCTGGCGACCATCAGGATGCACCAGGAGCGCACCTACCCCGACAGGCCGCACGGCACCGGTCTCAGCAATCCGGACTTCGCCGCCTACGCCCGGGCTTTCGGCGGCTTCGGCGCCACGGTGGAACGCACTCAAGACTTCCCGGAGGTCTTCGGTGAGGCACTTTCGTCCGGTGTCCCCGCAGTGGTGGAACTCAGGGTCGATCCCGAGGCTATCCTGCCGGACGCCACTCTGAGCCAGATACGGCGGAGGCGCCAGGAATAGGTCGGATCGGGACCGGAAATCGCCTGTCCGGCGCGGGAAGCGGTGCGTAGACTCGTGCCCATGACGCAAACGTTTCAGAATTGCGTGTCCGACAGGCAGCGACCCGGCCTGCAATAGCCGTCATGTTGCCCGGGAGTTTTGGCCCAAACCGAGTCACCTGATAGGAGGGCCCCATGCGAATAGGCGTGCCGAAGGAGATCAAGACCGAGGAGCACCGAGTCGGTCTCACACCCGAGAGCGTAGGAAGAGCCGTTAAACGAGGCCACAAGGTCTTTGTGGAGCGATGCGCCGGTTTGGGGGCGGGCTTCAGCGACGAGGAGTACGCCGGCCGGGGCGCGAGCATGGTTGATACCGCCGAGGAAGTCTTCAACGCTGCCGAACTCATCGTCAAAGTCAAGGAGCCCCAGCCGGTTGAGCGGGCCCGCCTGAGGGGCCATCACACCCTGTTCACCTACCTGCACCTGGCTCCTGATCCCGACCAGGCACACGACCTGTTGGAAAGCGGCGCCACGGCCATAGCGTACGAATCGGTGACCGACCAGACGGGCGGGCGGCCTTTGCTGGCCCCGATGTCGAGAGTGGCGGGAAGGATGGCCGTCCAAGCCGGAGCGCGATGCCTGGAGGCTCCCGCCGGTGGGCGCGGCATCCTTATGGGGGGGATTCCGGGCGCTGCTCCGGCATCAGTGGTGGTTATCGGCGGCGGGGTTGTCGGCCGCAACGCCCTGGCAATGGCGGTCGGATTCGGCGCCG
>CAYWGY010000101.1:0-9445 GCA_964458055.1 uncultured Acidimicrobiaceae bacterium
CCGAGGAGGACAAGCTGGTGGTCTCCCGGGCGCGGCGGATCGAGCGGTTCCTGTCACAGCCGTTCTTCGTGGCCGAACAGTTCACCGGCATTCCCGGACAGTGGGTCGACCTCTCCGAGACGGTCTCCGATTTCAACCGGATCATCGAAGGTGAAGTCGACCACCTTCCCGAGCAGGCCTTCTACATGGTCGGCAACCTCGAGGAGGCCGAGGCCAAGGCCAAGGGGTTGGCCTCCTAGTCGTGGCCCGTCCCTTCAGTGTCGACGTGGTGTCGCCCGAGGGGACACTGTGGTCGGGCGACGCCGAGTTCCTGGTGGCCCGCACCACCGAAGGCGAGATCGGCATACTGGCCGGCCATGAGCCCTTGATGGCTGCGCTGGCCGCCGGGGCGGTACTCATCGACCACGACGGAGATCAGCGAACCACCATTGCGGTGCACGGCGGGTTCATGCAGGTGGTGGAGAACCGGGTGACACTCCTCACCGACCGGGCACGCATCACCGCCGGAGACCGCGCCGAGGCCATCGAGGAGGCCCGGCGCCTGGCAGGGAGCGACTCCGCCGAGTTCGAATAGGGCAAGTCACCCGCCGCTGGGCCCTTCCCGGCACGGATAGGGGGTGATGCCAGGTTCGCATGCACAGCGGCCGTTCAGGGAGAGGGTGGCAAAAAACACCCGAGTTCGTACTTGAACTCCTCCCATCTCCCGGAGCATCCTCCAATTGCCAGAGCCAAAAACCTGCGGTCGGGGTGCCGAGCTCCTCTCCGGTCGAAGCATCCAGAGGTCAAAAGAGAAAGTTCGAATGAGGTACAACGCGGACCTCTCTCGGACTCCCAACGGAAAGGTGGTGGTGGGGGATGGGCCCGACGAGGGGGCTGGCTGGAGCCGGTATTCGCGTGATAGGCCAGAGAATTCTCAAGCCAACGCGGCGTCTTGCCTCCCGGAAGGGTGGCAGGCGGTTCGGGCTCTCCGGATGGCAAAGGGCGGTTTCAGGATATGGGTCCGCGCTGTGAACGGGGGCAGGCGGCGAAGAGGGGCTCAGAAGCCGCGGCGGGTCCTGTTCACCGAGCCAGGCAGACCCGCCCCATTGCCTGACGCCGCGCCAGGTAGTCGAGGGCTTTCGGCGCCTCCTCGAAGGGATATACCCGGTCCACATGCGGGCGGAGCAGGCCCTGTTCGCACCATTCCTTGAGCCGCGCCAGGTTGGCCCGGTTCTCTGCGGGAAAATGCTCAACGAAGGCGCCCCAGAACACCCCGACTGCCGAGGCCGACTTCAAGAGGGGCAGGTTGAGGCGGAGGCGGGGTATCTTTCCGGCGGCGAATCCCACCACCAGCAGCCTCCCGTTCCATCCCAGCGACCGGAAGGCGGTCTCGGTCGCGTCTCCTCCCACGGGGTCGTACACCACGTCGGCGCCCCTCCCCCCGGTGAACCGCTTGATGGCGGACCGCATGTCATCGCGGTCGTAGCGGATGGCAAGGTCAGCTCCCTGGGCAAGCACGAACTCCGCCTTTCGGTCAGAGGAGACGGCGGCCGCCACCCTGCATCCCAGCAGCTTGGCGATCTGCACGGCGGCAATCCCCACCCCGCCGGCGGCGCCCAGCACGACCACGGTCTCGCCCTCGGTCACGGCCGCCCGGTCTACCAGCGCGTGGTAGGAGGTCCCGTAGGCGGTCATGAAGACGGCTGCCTCGGCGTCGGTGAGGTTCGCGGGCGCCGGAGCGGTGTGGGAGGGGTCGGCCACCACCATGTCGGCGAAGCACCCGATGCCGGCGAAGACCATCACGCGGTCACCCACGCTTACCGAGTCAACCTCCGAGCCCACCGAGGTCACCGTTCCCGCTCCTTCGAATCCGGGAACGAAGGGAAGGTCGGGCTTGACCTGGTAGAGCCCCGAAACCATCAGGATGTCGGCGAAGTTGACCCCCGACCCACCGAGGGCGATCAGCACCTCTCCGGCGCCGGGTTGGGGGTCCGGGAGGTCCCTGGTCACCAGGCCGGCCGGCCCCGTCCATTCATTGCATACAACGGCTTTCACAAGTCGTAAGGCTAACCCGTCCGGTCCCCGGGCGCCGATTTCGGTTTACGGGTAACGCATCGGGCTTGACTGCGTCTTGGTGGTTAAGCGGGTTGGAAAGGTGAAATGAAATCACCGGGTGCTTCAGGAGAAGCCCTCAGGGCTATGGCCAAAGCCTATCGGGATGAGATGGGCGAGGCGCGCGCCGAGCAGCTGGCGGCGCGGGCGATCGCCCGGGCCGGGGTGCGCACTCCTCGACTCGCAGGGGTGGGATACTTGGTGTCGAGTGCGGCGCTGGCCGCCGCGGCGCTGGCGGTGGGAGTGGTGGTGCTCCTTGGTGGGGACACCGAACCGGCCGCCTCGGATGCCGATCCCCAGACGCCGGTGGCCTCCGCTCCCGTGACGGAGGTCACAGCATCCGATGAGGTGGTGGCGCTTCCCCTCCTCTCCCAGGAAGAGTTGAGGCAAGCCCTGGATCTGATCGATCAGAGCAAGGCCCTGGAAGCCGCCGAGGTGGTGATGAGAGTTCTCTCTCCCATCACCGTGCCCACCACCCAACCTCCGGGAGGGACCTCCACGGTCACGACCCTGGATGTTGTCGGCGAGAGTTCACCGACGACCACCTCACCCTCGAACGAGGGCGTTGTTCCTCCTGAACAGAGCACCCATCCGGGAGAGGAGTCTTCTCCTGGGACGGACAACCTCGAACCCGACCCGCCCGGCCGGGAGGAGACCTCCGACACCCAGCCGGACGCCACGGTCCCCCCGCCGACCATTGAGGAACTCGGTCAGGTTCTCAGAGTCGAGGTGGAAGAGTTGTTGGCCGCCGATCCCACCAGCCTTGTCGAAGCCGCAGAAGAGGTAAGGGAGGCGGCCACTCCCATACTCGAGTACGGAAACCAGGAGCCGACCATCATCCTGCCTTCTGGCAACGGCGAGGACGGCGTCGACGGGGGCGGCCAATAGAAGCCGAGGAGCCGGCTTCTCGTTGGGTGAGGGCGCTCACCGGTCGGCCATTACCCGGCCCCGATGCCCCGGAGCAATAGCTTTAAGCCTGAATGGCGCCCTCAGACTCTTCTTCATGGCCCCCTTCCCGCGCTGAGGCGGCAGCGGCGCGCAACGGCGACCAGGCGGCTCTGGCCTCCATCCTCACCAAGGGGCTGCCGAGGCTCGTAGCCTTCTACCGCGGCCAGGGAATGGGGCGAGAGGATGCCGAGGACGTCGCCAGCGACACCTGCGAGGCGATCATACGATCGATCGCGAGGTTACGACAACCGCAGGCATTCGAGGCATGGTTCTGGCGGGTGGCCCGGTCCAAGTTCCATGATTACCTGCGGAGGCGCCACCGGCCGCTTCCGGCTCCTGAAGTGGAGACAACCCATGTGCTTCCCGAGGAGCAGACCCTGGACCAAGAGGACTTCCGGGCTGTGCGAAGCGCCTACGGCCGTTTGGCCTCCCGTGACAGGGAGTTGCTGTGGCTGCGCGAGGTGGAGGGACTGTCATACTCGGAGATCGGAGGACGCCTGTTCAAGCGGGAAGGCACCATCAGGGTTGCGGTGATGCGGGCCCGCCGGCGATTCGAGGCACTGATGGAGGAAGAACGCCGGAGGCCCTACACCGCGCCGTCGTACCAGGCACCGGTTGTCCTCTTCATATCTCATAACGACGCCGATCACTCGCAGATGGCCGCGGCGTTGTTGCGGGCAATGGCGGCCGCACCGGTTAAGGTGTTGAGTGCAGGGCCGGCGCCGGCCTCCCGGGTCGATCCGCGGGCGGTTGAGGTGTTGGCCGAGCGCGGCATAGACATACACGGCCTCCATCCTGTGCGGTTGAACGCCCGGATGATCGAGGAGGCTGAGGTGTTGGTCGATCTGGGAGGGCAAAACTACCCGGCGCCGGGAGACAAGCGCTATCTAGAGTGGAAGGTGACATCGGCGGAGGGGCCGGGGCTCTCGGAGATGAGGAAAGCGCGGGATGAAATAGAACGACAGGTCTGGGAGTTGATGGTGTTGCTCGGCATGGAGCCACGCAGAATTTGAAAAGAGGGGTTCCCGATTTAGGGTATTTGTTGCATATTAAGAGGTAAGGGTGTTCCGAATGCGCCCGAGAGCCAGAGGGCATGAGCGAAGTAGACAGGGCGGCGGTGGAACGATCACCAGGCAGACACAGTCGGCAGAGAGCCGGAAGGGACAGAACGGGTGCGCATCACTAACCAGATAACAGACGAGCGGGGTCGGCTTACATCCGATCTGGTGGCGCAGTACCTCTCCGCCATCAGCGAGACCGATCTACTGGACGCCCAGCAGGAGGTGGAGTTGGCCCAGAGGATGGAGGGGGGTCGCCAGGCCGAGGAGCAACTCTCCGAAGGTGGCTACCAGACACCAGCCGAGAGACGGGCCCTGCTGAGGCGAAAGCGCGACGGAGAGCAAGCCAAGAATCAATTCGTCCAGGCCAATCTGCGCCTCGTCGTCCACAACGCCCGCCGCTACCAGGGAGTCCGGGGAATCGACTTCCTGGACCTCGTGCAGGAGGGGAACCTCGGCCTCATCCGGGCGGTCGAAAAATTCGACTGGCGCAAAGGGTTCAAGTTCTCGACGTACGCAACCTGGTGGATCAAGCAGGCGATCACCCGCGCCATTGCGGACAAGTCACGCACGGTGCGCATCCCGGCTCACCTCCACGACACCTTGGCGAAGGTCCGGCTTGCCCAGGGGATCCTCAAGGGAAAGCTCGGACGCATGCCCAACTCCCACGAGATATCGCAGGAGACCGGCATACGCCTCGACCATGTCGAGCAGGCGCTGGTCCTCTCGGACACCGTCTCGCTGGAGGAGCCCGTGGGAGAGGACGGCGCCCAGCGAGGTGACTTCATCGAAGATGGCGACGCCGAGGATCCGGAGGCGATCGCCGAGGCCACCAGCGTGGCGATCGCGATGAGAAACTCCATCAAGAAACTCCCCGACCGCGAGCGAAAGATCATGGAGTTGCGTTACGGGCTTGAGGATGGGATACCCAAGGGCCTGGATGAGATCGGTAGTCACTTCCAGTTGACCCGGGAGAGAATCCGTCAGCTGGAGAAGCTGGCTCTGTGCAGATTGCGGCATCCCTCCTACGGAATACGCCAGCAGGATTTGATCTAGGAAATCCCGGTCAACTGCAACTCCGTCCTCTAGTCTCAATGGGCAAACCGCCAGCATCCGTTGGGCTAGGAGAAGACCGGGCTTTCCCGCGATGGGGGAGCGCCGTTTTTCTGCAAAGGCCCGCCGAGGTCTTCATTTTGTGAGAGAGCTAGTGACAGGACAAGGATCCCGTCGGCGGTTCGGGGTGGCCATTCTCCTGGTTGCGGGGGTCCTGTTCTTTCTTGGTGACACCGCCATCGGGCAGTCATCGGAGACCGTGGGCACCCGTCTTCGAGTGCAGAACGAGGAGGGGGAACGCCTGCCCGTGGAGGGAGTGGCGCTCTCGGTCACCACGCTGGACGGAGAGGATATCGGATCGGGGACCACCGGCGCCGACGGGGTGTTCGAAGTGCCGGTGCCGGGTCCCGCGGTCTACCTGGTGACCATCGATCCCTCCACCCTGCCGGCCGGGATCGAGTTGAGGGAGCCCGACCGGGCAACCGCGGAGGTGGAGGTGCTGGAGGGCAGGGCCGCAAGAGCGATCTTCGCACTGGTGAGCGGTGACGTGATGGTGGAGCAGGAGACCGGCGGCATCACGCTCAGGAGGGTGGCTCAGCTGACCACCGAGGGCATCAAGCTGGGATTGTTCCTGGGCATGGCGGCCATCGGCCTCTCCATGGTGTTCGGGACTACCGGGCTGGTGAACTTCGCCCACGGCGAGATGGTCACCGGCGGAATGCTCTCGGCCTACTTCTTCAACTACTACGGGTTGGCGGGCGCCATCGGATTCATGGCCGGCTGGTGGCCGCCCTTCGGTCAGGGGATGAACCTCATCTTCGCGGCGATGATGGCGGTGATAGTCGGCGCCATCGGCGGGTTTCTCATGGACCGGTGGATATTCCGTCCGCTGCGGTCCCGGGGAGTGAGCCTCATCGCCCAGATGGTGGTGACGATCGGTCTCTCCATCCTGGCTCGCTACGTGTTCCTCTTCATCTTCGGCGGCAACCTCCGCTTTTTCAGGGACTACTCGGCACAGAGCGCCCTGCAGATCTGGATTATCGAGATCACCCCCAAGGACCTGATCACGGTGATCCTGTCGGTGTTGATACTCATCGGCGTCGGCCTCTTCCTCCAGCGGACCCAGACCGGAAAGGCCATGCGGGCGGTGGCGGACAACCGCGACCTTGCCGAGTCCTCGGGGATAGACGTCCAGAAGGTGATCCGGATCGTGTGGATCGGAGCGGGCGGCCTGGCTGCGCTGGGGGGTGTGTTCATCGGGTTGGCCGACCAGTTGAGTTGGCTGATCGGATTCAGGATGCTGCTCCTGATCTTTGCCGGTGTGGTGCTGGGTGGCCTGGGGACCGCCTACGGCGCCTTACTGGGATGCCTCCTTGTGGGTATCGGCATCCAGTTGTCGACCCTCTTCATCCCGGTGGAGTTGAAGAACATCGGAGCCCTGGTGGTGCTGGCGCTGGTGCTGGTGGTGCGTCCCCAGGGCCTTCTGGGCAAGCGGGAACGGTTCGGGTAGCCATGACGCTGGCAGCGATCGACTGGGGCTTCATCCTCCTCCAGACGGTGGAGACCGCCGTGGGCCTGGAGGCGGCCGTCTACGCACTGGCGGCGGTGGGTCTCAACATTCACTTCGGCTATGCCGGACTGCTCAACTTCGGACAGGTCGGATTCGTGGCCATGGGCGCCTACGGCATGGGCCTCTCGGTCACCCTGTGGAATCTCAACCCGTGGCTGGCGGTGCTGGTCGGGATGGGATTCGCCACTCTCTTCGCCCTGGTCCTCGGTGTTCCCACGCTCCGGTTGCGCGGCGATTACCTGGCGATCGTCACCATAGCGGCCGCCGAGATAGTACGACTCCTGGCCCGTTCCACCACCCTGGGCGACATCACCCGCGGCGCCGAGGGCCTGCACGACTTCATCGGACCCTTCCGGGAACTCAATCCCTTCGATCCCAGTTCGGAGTACGGGATCGGCCCCATCCAGTTCGGCGGGAACCAGTTCTTCGCCATCCTGTTGGGCTGGATAGTCACCGCGGTGGCGCTGGTGTCCATCTGGCAGTTGATGCGCAGCCCGTGGGGCAGGGTGGTGAAGGCCATCCGCGAAGACGAGGACGCCGCGCGGGCGCTCGGGAAGAACGCCTACTGGTACAAGCTCCAGGCTCTGATCCTCGGTGGCGTCGTCGGCGGACTAGCGGGAATGGTGCAGGCTCTCGGGAAGGCAACCATCCAGCCGGACTCCTTCGTTCCCGCCTACACCTTCTTCTTTTGGACCGTCCTGATCCTGGGCGGGGTGGGGAGGATCTGGTCGCCGGTGGTGGGTTCGATGATCTTCTGGGCCATGCTCACCTTCTTCCAGGGCACCCTCACCGCGCTGGTGAACGAGGGGTTGATTCCCACCGCCTTCATGGACACCAGCCAGGTGAGCCAGATCCGGTTCATGCTGGTGGGCGTGGGACTGGCGCTGTTGATGGTCTTCCGACCACAGGGAATATTCGGATCCAGAGAGGAGATGATGCTGGATGTCCGCTGACCAGGGCGTTAACGGCGCGCACTCCCTCGATGGAATCGAGCATGCTCCCGGAGTGGCCAAGCGCGATCCCATCCTGGTGGTAGAGAACATGCGCCGCGCCTTCGGCGGTCTGGTGGCGGTGGATGTCGAGCACCTCCAGATCCAGCGAGGGATCATCACAGCCCTGATCGGCCCCAACGGCGCCGGAAAGACCACCTTCTTCAACCTGCTCACCGGCTTCGACCGCCCCGACACCGGATCGGTGGTGTTCAACGGAACCGACGTCGAGCGGCTGGGGTCACACGGGCGGGCGCGCCAGGGAATGGTCCGCACCTTCCAGCTCACCAAGGCGCTCACCAAGCTTTCGGTGCTCGAGAACATGAAACTGGGCGCCAAGGACCAGCGTGGCGAACACTTCCTCCATGCGCTGGTTCCGCCGCTGTGGAGGAGCCAGGAGAAAGCCATAGAGGAACGGGCCCACGAGTTGCTCAAGCGATTCCGGCTCGATCACATGGCGGACCAGTACGCCGGCACTCTCTCGGGAGGCCAGCGCAAGCTCCTGGAGATGGCCAGGGCCCTGATGGCCTCCCCGGCCGTGGTGATGCTCGACGAGCCGGTGGCAGGAGTGAACCCGGCCCTGACCCAGTCTCTGCTGGAACACGTCAAGAGACTCCCCGAGGAGGGGGTGACGGTGATATTCGTCGAGCACGACATGGATGTGGTCTGGGACATCTCCGACTGGGTGGTCGTCCTGGCCGAGGGGGCGGTGATTGCGGAGGGATATCCCGAGTCGATAGGGAGGAACCAGGCGGTGATCGACGCCTACCTCGGTTCGGGAGAGGACACCGGGGGCGAGGATGAGTGAGGAAATGAGCAGAGAGAACGGCCCCCGAGAGCCCCTGGTCGAGTTGCGCCAGGTGGTGGCCGGCTACCTTCCGGGAGTGGACATCCTGCGACAGGTCGATCTGGTCCTCTATCCGGGCGAGATGATCGGCATCATCGGTCCCAACGGAGCGGGAAAGTCCACGTTGTTGAAGTCCCTGTTCGGCTTGCTGGACGTGCGTTCGGGTGATGTGACTTTCAGGGGAGAGTCCATAACCGGCATGAGCGCTCACCAACTGGTGGCCAAGGGCGTTGGGTACGTACCACAGCTGAACAACGTGTTCTCGGCGCTCACGGTGATGGAGAACCTGGAGATGGGCGTGTACCTGGAACCCGCCAAGGCGCCCGAGCGGATGGAAAGGGTGGTGGAACTGTTCCCTCGGCTGGGAGAGCGGATGGGGCAGAGAGCCGGGTTGCTGTCGGGCGGCGAGCGCCAGATGCTGGCAATGGGGCGGGCCCTGATGATGAACCCCGAAGTGCTGCTGCTGGACGAGCCTTCCGCGGGGTTGTCTCCGGTCCTCCAGGACCAGGTGTTCGCCCGGGCGCGGGACATCAACCGTTCCGGAGTGGCGGTGATAATGGTGGAGCAGAACGCCCGCCGGTGCCTCCAGATCTGTCACCGCGGCTACGTGCTGGATCACGGCCGCAATGCCTACACCGGCACCGGAATGAGCCTCCTGAACGATCCCAAGGTGATCGAGTTGTACCTGGGCACCCTGGCTCGGGGCACCTGAGACGGGTTGCAGCGACCCTCTTCGTCACCAGCCCGCCCCTTCCTCCCGTTCGATCACTCCGTTGATTAAATGAGTCGGGGGCCGGTCTCCCGGCCCCCGACTCAGCTGGTAGGAGGGTTGTTAGGTTCTAACCGCCGGCGAAGACGTATTCGTCGAGCGCCGGATCGGGACGGTCGC
>CAYWGY010000102.1:0-1880 GCA_964458055.1 uncultured Acidimicrobiaceae bacterium
TCGGCTTTCGCAACTGCGGATCGATCTCACGCCCCCACCCGTAAACTAAACCCGGGCAGGATGATGCCGTTTTCCGAAGAACACCGGATGTTTCGTCAAGTGGTGCGTCGCTTTGTGGAGGAGGAGATAAATCCACGGGTGGAGGAGTGGGAGGAAGCCGGGGAGATGCCCCTCCACGAGGTGTTCGGCCAGATGGCGGAACTGGGGCTGCTCGGGCTCGACTACGACGTCGAATACGGCGGGCAGGACGCCGACCACCTGTTCACGGTGGTGCTGGCCGAGGAGTTCGGCCGGGCGGACCATGGATCCATCGGGATGGCGCTGGGGGTTCAGGTGGATATGGCCACTCCCTCTTTGCACCAGCACGGATCCGACGAACTCAAGCGTCGCTACCTGGCGCCCGCTCTCCGCGGCGAGATGGTGGCCTCCATCGCGGTGACCGAGCCCGACGCCGGATCGGATGTGGCCGCCATCAAGACCCGGGCGCAGAGAGACGGAGACCGCTGGATCATCAACGGCGCCAAGATGTACATCACCAACGGGCTGCAGGCCGACTGGCTGTGTCTTCTTGCCAGGACCTCCGATGAGGGTGGATACGCCGGGATGAGCCAGATCGTGGTCCCCACCGACCTGGACGGGTTCGAGGTCTCCCGCAAGCTCGACAAGCTTGGGATGCGGGCATCCGATACGGGCCTGCTCACTTTCACCGACATGGCGGTCCCGGTGTCGAACACCATAGGAGAGGTGGGGAAGGGATTCCAGCAGCAGATGTCACAGTTTGTGGTGGAGCGGATGTGGGCGGCCTACTCGACGGTGGGGTCCTGCGAGCGGGCACTGGAGCGTACCGCCCGTTACCTGCGGGAGCGGAAGGTATTCGGAAAGCCGTTGCTCGGCCACCAGTACGTCAGCTATAGGCTGGCGGAGCTGGCCGCCGAAGTCGACCTCCTGCGCCACTACAACTACGCCACAGCCGAGGCATACATTCGCGGCGAGGACCCGACCAGGTTCGCGACCATCGCCAAGCTCAAGTCGGGCCGGCTGGCCCGCGAAGTCGCCGACTGGGTGATCCAGTTCCACGGCGGCATCGGATACATGGAGGAGACGTGGACGGCCCGGTTCTTCAGAGACAGCCGGCTGACATCGATCGGCGGGGGTGCCGACGAGACCATGCTGGGAGTGCTGGCGCGCATCGACGGGTTCGATATGTAGGAGCGCCGCCGGCCCGGGAGAGCGCCCGGCGGTGTATGTTTTGGGATGACATTCCCCGCGGCGGCAAAGGAGGTTGAGGTGGGAGACATAATCGGTCATCACCACACGGGCATCCAGGTAACCGACTTGGACAGGTCGCTGGAGTTCTATCAGGACCTGCTGGGCCTGGAACTGGTCCTGCGTTGGAACCGCCAGGCTCCCTACATAGAGCAGTTCTCGGGCTATCCCGGCGTCGATATGCACGGCGCCATCCTTCGGCTACCCAACTCCGACGCCATTCTCGAGGTGCTCGAATATCGCAACGTGGAGCGGAGCGCCATCGACCCGGCCACCGCCAATCCGGGGACCGCCCACCTGGCCTTCCGGGTGGACGACTGCGATTCACTCTATGACAGGCTCGCCTCCCATGGCGTCGATTCGGTGTCGCGTCCGGTCACCCCAACCATCGGACCGAACAAGGGAGGTCGCACGGTGATGGTGCTGGACCCCGACGGCTTCCGGGTCGAACTCCTCCAGCCTCCCGCATGAGCGGTAGCCGGACACTCCTGACCGAGGAGGAGATTGCCCGACTGCTGACCGATCATCCCGGCTGGCGGCGGGACGGCTCGGTGCTGCGGCGCTCCTATGAGTTCTCCGACTTCCGGGCGGCATTCGCCTTCATGACCCATGTG
>CAYWGY010000102.1:1890-9324 GCA_964458055.1 uncultured Acidimicrobiaceae bacterium
TGTGGCCCTGATCTCCGAGCGTCTCTTCCACCACCCGGAGTGGTCGAATGTCTACAACCGGGTGGAATTGGCCATTACCAGTCACGACGTGGGAGGGTTGACCTCCCGGGACAGCCGGTTCGTGGAAAGAGTGGACGACATCGGTTGAGAGGGTGCTCCGGTGTCTTTGTTCCACTGAGTGGTACCCTTTTTGGAGATTCACGACAAGGACTTGAATGAAGTACGACCTCCAAGCTCTCCGGGGAGATGTCCTTGGCGGGATCACTTCGGCAGTGGTGCTGTTGCCCATGGCACTCGCCTACGGGGTGGTGTCGGGCCTGGGCGTCATCGCCGGTCTCTACGGAGCGGTGGCGGTGGGCCTATTCGCTTCGCTCTTCTGGGGCACGCAGGCACTGATCTCGGGGCCGACCGGTCCGATGGCGGTGGCCATGGCGGTGGTGGTGGGCAGCTACGCCGACAATCTCATCGAGGCGTTCACCATAGTGATCATGGCCGGGGTCATACAGATCATCCTGGGCATCATCAAGATGGGCCGGTACGTGGCCTACACGCCCTACTCGGTGATCTCCGGCTTCACCTCGGGGGTGGGGGTCATCATCGTGTTACTCCAGGTGCTGCCCTTCCTGGGCGCATCCTCTCCCGGCGGCGGGACGGTGGGCGCCATCCAAGCCATGCCGGGAGCGATGGGGAGCATCAACTACCACGCTCTCGGGATCGCTCTCGCCACCCTGGTGATGACGGTTGTCTGGCCGCAGAGGTTCCGGAGGGCGATGCCGCCCACCCTGGCCGCCCTGATAACGGGCACGCTGCTGGGTGTCCTGTGGTTGCGTGACGCTCCGCTGATCGGCGAGGTCCCCACAGGCTTTCCCCGGTTGATCGACACCCACACCATCCTCGAACACGTGGTCAGTTCCTTCCAGCCCGCCCTGGTGCTGGCTCTGCTTGCCTCCATCAACACCCTGTTGATGTCGCTGATAGCCGACTCCATGACCCGCACCACCCACCAGCCCAACCGGGAGTTGGTGGGCCAGGGTGTCGGGAACATCTTCTCGGGTCTGTTCGGCGGGATGCCGGGAGCGGGCAACATCCCCGCCACGGTCGTGAACGCCCGGACCGGAGGGCGGTCACCGTTGTCGGGAGTGCTGTGTTCGGTGGTGCTGCTCACCTTGCTGCTCGGCCTTGGCGAGTACGTGGGGGAGATCCCCCACGCGGTGCTGGCCGGCATCCTGATGAAGGTCGGCTGGGACATCATCGACTGGAAGTTCATAATGCGGATCAATCGCGTGCAGCGAGAGCACCTGGTGGTGATGATGATCACCCTGGGTCTCACCGTGTTCGCCGATCTGCTCACCGCCATCATGCTGGGCCTGATCGTGGCTGCTTTGGTCAGCGCCCGGCAGGTCGAATACCTGGAGCTTGACAGCGTCATCTCGGTGCCGCTCCTCGACATCAGTTTCCTGGCCGACGAGGAGGATGCCGAGAGCGAGGATGCCGACATCGACGGTCTGTTAAGCCTGCTGGGAGACGACGACGATGACGACGAGGAGGAGAATGACGCTGACGGCCTTGACGGTCTGTTGAGTTTGCTAGGTGATGACGATGACGAGGATGCCTTCGATCCGTTCCAGGCGCGGTGCGGGCTGGTCTCGTTCCGGGGACACTTCACGGTGGCGTCATCCAACCGGATGTTCAGCACCATCAGCGTTGACATCCAGGACCACGAAGTGGTGATACTCGACTTCTCCGAGACCAACTACATGGACGACAGCGCCGCCTTCGTGGTGGAACGTCTGATCGACGTCGCCATTGCCGAGGACACCGAGTGCATAGTGATGGGTCTCGGGGGCAATGTCGGCCGGGGTCTGCAAAAGCTCCACATCCTGCGGAGGGTGCCTGAAGATCGCTACGTCGATGACATGGACGAGGCTCGAGAGGTCGCCAAGCGCCTACTGGACCTTTGAGGGGCAGGGATGTCACCAACCGCGGTCGGAGCGGCGAGAAGTTGTGCGGGGGTTAGGCGGGTGAGACGTCCATAGGGCCGTGCCGGTGCGCTCCCGTCACCCGGAAGGCTGGGAAAAGCGGTACCCCGTGAGTCTTTCCGAGGCCTCCCAGAGCCTGCGGGCGTCGTGTTCGCTGCGGGCCCGCCGTGCCGAGGACACCGGCACCGGGTGGCCCCTCAAGCCGCCGATGCCGCTCGGGCCGTAGAACCCCCCTCCCTCGGCGTGGGGGTCCACCGCGGCTCGAAGCGTTGGCAGCGCCCCGGCGGCGGCGCTCTGGGAGAACGCGGAGATGAGTGGACCGGACACCATGGAGTACCACCGGGGCGGCAGGTGCTTGCCGATGTTGGTGGTGGAGAGCCCGGGATGGGATGAAAGAGCGAGAGTGTCCACTCCGGTTCGCTCGAAGAAACGCTGGAGTTCGAAGGTGAACAGCAGGTTGGCCAGTTTCGAACGCTGGTAGGCCCCGAACGGCGAGTAGCCGCCCTTTTCGTACAACAGGTTGTCGGGGTCGATGCGACCTCCGCGATGGGCGATGCTGCTCACCGTCACCACCCTGGCGCCGGGCGTGGCCATCAGGAGTCGCGACAAGCGTGCGGTCAGGGCGAAATGCCCCAGGTGATTGACGCCCACCTGGCTCTCGAAGCCGTCTTCGGTGACCGAATGGGGAAGCGCCATGATCCCGGCGTTGTTGATCAGCAAGTCGAGGCGCTGGTGAGCCTGCATGAAGTCTCGGGCGAACCGTTCCACGGATCCGAGGCTTCCCAGGTCCAGCAACATGACGCTGAGATCAGCCTGGGGGAGTTCTGTTCCCAGGTCACCCAACGCCCGCTGTCCGCGCTCGGCCGACCGGCAGGCCAGGATCGTCCTGGCGCCCTTCCGCGCCAGTTCCCGGGCTGTCTCCAGCCCGATTCCGCTGTTGGCGCCGGTCACGACCGCCACCCGCCCGGCCAGGTCGGGGACGTCCTCGGCGGTCCATCTCTTGGCGGTTCTTCTCATGTTCCTTCTCGTTCCCTCGAATGCCCTACGGAGCCTGCCGGCTGAATCTTGCCAACAGATCGATCACCTCGGCTGCCTCAAAGACACGGTAGCGCTTGCCTGCCGATGTGGCGCCGGGTTAGCACTCCGGCCTCGACGAGTCTGTTTACGGCGGCATTGACGGTGGACCGGCCAGGAGAGTGGATGGTCTCGCCCGCTTATGTTGCCGGGGTTGTGCAGACCGACCGCTCGGCTGGTTCCATTGATCCTTGTCGCTAAGGGTTGGTAGCGGCCCCGGCGTCTATCCAGAGTTCGGCGCCGGGCATCTCGGTGACTATGGTGGCCGGCCACGTGGAGTCATAGGATCGGGCGGCCGTCAACCGCTGCACGGTGTGGCGTTTTTCCGGACCCAGGCAGACCATCACCGCCGAACGGCTCTGGGTGGCGATGGTCGCAATCCCCACGGTTATCCCGTGGGTGGGGACTTCGTCCAGCGAGTGGAACCCGGGAAATGTCCCCAGATTGTCGGTCCGGGTCTCGTTTGCCAGTTCCACGACCCGGGTGATGGAGTCCCGGGAGCTTCCGGGAGGATTGAAGGCGATGTGACCGTCCGAGGCTCCGCTGGCCAGGAGGAAGAGGTCGATGCCTCCGGCCTCGGCGATCAAGCGGTCGTAGCCGACCGGATCGGAGGGGTCGGGCAGCCAGATCCGGCTCCGGTCGGGAGCGCCGTGGAGCGATGCGAGAGGCGCGGCGATCTCTTCGACTGCAAAGCGGCGGCAGGAGTAGTGGGCTTCGATGGGAACCAGGAGGAAGCCGTTCTCGCCGCGGGCCACGTAGTCGTCCATCATCACGATCACCAGTGGTGAGAGGTCGACCGCTCGGGTCGTGGCGAGGTGCTCCAACATCCGGTAGGTGGAGCGCAGGCTCCGTCCGCCGGGACAGCCCAGCAGGTATCTGCGACCGGTCTGTCCCGCGTTGGTTATGCCGGAGATGATCCGGTTCGCCAGGGCGGCGCCCAGCGCTCGCTGGTCGCCGAATACCCGAGGGGTCACTGCCATGGGCGCCATCAACCCTTCACCGCGCCGGAGACCATGCCCGTGATGAAGCGGCGCTGCAAGAACACGTAGACGATGAGAATGGGAAGGGCCACCATGACGGCGGCGGCGGCGATCACCGAGGGATCGCCGGTGCGGCGGTTGCCGGCAAAATAGCTCAGAGCCAGGGGAGCGGTGCGTACGGACTCGTCCTGGATCATCACCAGAGCCAGCAGGAACTCGTTCCAGGTGAACATGAACAACAGGACGGCCAGGGTCAAAAGGGCGGGGCGGACCTGGGGAAGCAGCACCTTCCACAGGATGGTCCAGCGGTTGGCGCCGTCGACCATGGCGGCTTCGCTCAGGCTCGGGGGCGTTGCGCGGAAGGCGGCGCGCATCCAGAAGACGCCGAAGGAGATCGACAGTCCCACCTGGGGGAGGATCAGCGACCAGTAGGTGTTGGTCATCCCCCAGTCTCTCATGGTGTAGAAGAGCGGGATGATCATGGCCTCATAGGGCATCACCAGACCGACGAGGAGGAATCCGAAAAGCAGGCCGGCGCCCAGGAGTCGCTGTGTCCCGAAGGCGTAGGCGGCCATGGTGGAGCAGAGCACCGCCAGGATCACCACCACTACGGCCACCACCAGCGAACTCACCAGGGCGGCGGCGAAACCGCCGTCGGTCCAGGCGGTGGCGAAGTTCTGGAGGTGGAGCCCGCTCGGGATGGTGAATCCCGAGACGCGGGTGCCCGGCTCCTGGAGAGCAAGCAACAGTATCGAGACGAACGGGTAGAGGGCGATGACCGAGCCGCCGGCCAGCACCGCGTGGGCGCCGATGCGCTGGCGCCTGGTATCGGTCATTCCTTCTCTCTCACGATCCAGAGCACCACCGAGGTGATGAGGAGGATCAGGACGGTGAGGAGGATCCCGATGGCGGCGGCGGAGCCGACCTGTCCGGTCTGGAAGGCCCGCTTGAAGATGAACACCGAGGGAACGGCGGTGGAGGTGCCCGGTCCGCCGCCGGTGGAGATCCACACCAGGTCGAAGTTGCGCAGCGCCAGGGTGATGGTGAATACCAGCGCCACCGAGAGTTCGCCCCGCAACTGGGGGAGCGTCACGTGGAAGAACTCGCGGAAGGCCCCGGCGCCGTCGATGCGAGCCGACTCGTAGAGATCGGTGGGGATCTTCTGCACGCCGGCGATGAAGAGGATCATGGCAAACCCGAACATCACCCAGGTGCCAGCCATCCCGACCGCAGGCAGGGCCCAGGTGAAGTCACCGAGCCACGCCCGGCTGATGGTGTCGAGGCCCACCAGGTCGAGGGCCCAGTTCAGGGGGCCGTCGGGAGCGTAGATCCAACGCCAGGCGACCGCCACCACCGTCATCGAGAGGATCTGGGGAAGGAACAGCAGGGCGCGGTAGACCGTCAGGCCGCGCACCCGGACCCGGGAGATCAACCCCGCCAGGCCCAGGCCGATGCCGATGGGAAGCAGTGAGTAGAAGACGATGAATGCAAAAGAGTGGTTGAGGGCGCCGCGGATGTCGGAGTCGGTCAACACGTCCCGGTAGTTCTCGAGTCCCGCCCAGGAGCCCACCGTGATGCCGTTCCATTCGAACAGCGAGGTCCAGGCCGTGTTGAAGAGGGGGATGACGACGAAGCCCACATAGAAGGCGAACGCCGGGATCAAGAAGGGATAACTCCCCCAGTCGATCCGCCTCCGGGGACGGCGGGAGAAGGGGCGGTTGAACCGCCCCGTTCTCCTTTCGGCTGTCACAGCCGTCGCCGTCAAAGGGCGATCAGCCCTCTATGAAGGCCGACCAGTTGGCTTGCACCGCAGCCAGGAAGTCGGCAGGCGAGTCGGCCAGGCCCAACAGGCGTTGCAGCCCGGCGGCTATGGCGTCGTACATGGTGGGGGTGGCCCAGTCGTGATAGAACGTCTGTCCATCGTCGGCCAGAACTCTACCGATACCCTCGATCACCTCACCCAGCAGAGCGGACTCGGGCTGGGCGGAGGACGCCTGGGCGGGGACCCGGTTCACCGACACCAGATCGTCGGTGAAGTCCTCGCTCACCAGCAATGCGATGAAGGCGGCGGCCAGATCGGGATGGTCGGTCTTGGAGCTGATGTGCCAACCCAGGCCGAGTGAACCGCCTCCCACCAGGGTGTTGCCGGAAGCGGCGGGCATGGGCATGAAGCCCACGGAATCGCCCATGTTGGTGGCCAGGGTGTTGGTCTGCCAGGTTCCGACCGGCAGGAACACACCCTCGCCCTCGGTGAACCGGGCGGTGGCGTCGTCATAGCCGATGCCGTTGTAGTCGGCGCCGAAGTACCCGGCCTCCACCCACTCGACCAGCTTCTCGGCGGCCTGCAGGCGGCCGGGGGAGTCGAAGGATGATCCGGAGGCGCCGAAGATCCACGAGCGCGTGTCGGCGGCGTCGACGAACACGCCCTCGACCAGGCTCCAGACATGGATGCCGGGCCACTGGTCGAGGTTGCCCAACTGGATGGGCAACTCGCCGGCGTCGAGAGCGGCGGCCAGGGTGGCCTCGAACTCCTCGAAGGTGGCGGGGGTGTCCATACCCAGTGCGGCGAGCTTGTCCTTGTTGTAGAACACGCCGATGTCCTCGGAGATGGGGGAGATGCCCCACAGCGGACCCTCACCGAAGGTCTTGCCGTCCTCGGTCCAGCGGAACTCGGCCAGCGAACCGGCGCTGAAGCGGTCGGTCCATCCGTACTGGGCCGCGTAGTCGTCGAGCGGCAGGATCAGGCCGGCCTCCACCAACAGGGCGTCCACGCCGTAGCCCTGGTTGCCCTGGGCGACGTCCGGCGGGGTGTCGCTGTCCATGGTGAGGACGATGGTGGCGATGTGATCGTCCCAGCCCTTGAGGTTCACTTCCACGGTGACGCCCGGATTGGCAGCCTCGAACTGCTCCTTGGCCAGCCCCATGGTGGCCTCCTCGCCGGCGTCCCCGGCCACTCGCAGAGTGATGGGTTCGGGGGCCGCCTCGGTGGTGGTGGGCGCCTCGGTCGGAGCGGGTGCCTCGGTGGTGGTGGGAGCGGCCGTGGTGGGAGCGGCCGTGGTGGCCGTCTCCTCCTCACCGGGCGTGCCGCAGGCCCCGGCGATAAGAGCCAAGGCCGACGCCAGCATGAGCCAGCGACTCCAGGTCGGTGCTTTCTTCATGTGCTTCTCCTTTCGGGAGGTTGGGTTTCCGGCGATCCCCGGAGCCGGACGGCGCCGGTCCCGAGGATCCATTGCAGGTTGGCGGTTTCTTTCTCGATCACGGCTTCCAGGTCGTGGTCGGACCGAAGCGGCGCCCGGTCCTGTTCGACCACCAGCCACCCCTGGTACGGGCTCTCGGATACACGATCCAAGAACTCCCTCAACGGGAGGTCTCCCTCGCCCAGGGGCGTGGAGACCCCGGCC
>CAYWGY010000103.1:0-9307 GCA_964458055.1 uncultured Acidimicrobiaceae bacterium
GAAGGAGGGCCGACGAGCACTGCGGCCCTCCTTCATTGGTTTGTTCTGGGGTCGACTTCTCTATGAACCCGGTAGCCAGACTGATAGGTCGCCCGGGTGGTTGTAAGTGTCGGGCCAACCGGCGTTCAGGTAACACTGATAGGCCCACTGCAGCATCAACAGACCATGACCGAACGAACCCGCCGAGTCCTCCTCACACACCCTGCCCTCCCGATGAGCAGTGGTCTGCAACCACACCTCAGCAGTCACGGTGTCCTTCCGAGCGCTCCCCGGCCAGGTGATCATCACCCACACCTCAGGATCAGCCTCCAACACGAACTCCCACGAGAACTCACTATCCGGAGACCCATACTCCGACACACCCTGATCCGGGAACACACACGTCCCCGCACCCTCAGAATGCAAGAACCGACAGAACGACGACGAATCCCAGATCATCCAGTTGGTATCACCGAACCCAACCGCCACCCTCGTATCAACAGCACCAGCAGGCAAACCCGCCGACAAAGCACCAACATTGGCATCAAACCGGGCAATCGCCGCAACAGCCTCAGCCTCCCTACCAGTCAGAAGACCCACATCGACCCAACCCTCCTTCAGAGTCTCAACACCGCCGATATCCACCAGATACACCGGAGCAACAACCTCCAGCGCATCACGGACCTCCTCCTCACCAACCCGACCAATAATCAAATCAGGCTCATACTGGGCAACCTCCTCCACCGACATCCGATCACCCAACACCGGAATCGACGCAGCCCCATCACCGTAATAGGCAGCAGCACTCCCCCAACCATCACCACGATGCATAGCAACCGGCACAATCCCCAAATCAGACGTCAGATCAGTGCAATTGTCCTGCACACACAAAACCCGCTCAGCCGGAGCATCCAACGTGATCTCACGCCCACTCCCATCAGTCACCGACAAACTCACCGGCGCATCATCAGCAGGTTCCTCCGTGGTCGGCGCCACAGTCGTGGTCGGCGTCTCGTCGGTGGCCGACGCCGCAGTCGTGGCGGGGGTGGTGGTTTCAACCGGCGCCGCAGTTGTCGGAGACTCCGCTTCGGTCGTTTCGGCGGCGTCCTCTCCACACGCGGACATCACCAACAGTAGGACCATTAGCACCCCGAAGGAGCGAGTCCTTCCAAGCTGTCCCCACTTGAATGCTCCCAGATTGTTCATAACTAGATTCACCCTTTCCTTGCACTCCTTCGCGGAAAGTCCTCAACATGAGAACTGATAATGATTATCAGTATACCCTTCATAAGTATACCCCTCGACGACCCCCGGCGGCCCACAGGGAGCGGACGATGTCGAAGGAGTTTTCCACGGGAACGTTCAGTTCTTGAGGAGTGGAGAACGGAGGGTGGGTGCGCCAAGATGACGGAACTGGTCTTCGGGAGGGAGTCCAGGTCGCATTAAGGCTTGACAGGTCGCGGGTTCTGGTCCCACCGTCTGTCTCTGCTTCGACTACCGAGGCGCCGGTCTCGATGGCAGCCACGGTAGCACAGCGCATCAGCGTAGGCCTCGGGAGAGTGCTCCCTGACCCAAGCGGCCTGCTCCCCGCCGATGCCCAGTCGCCGTGAAGGCACCTCCCGTCGTCGGACCAGAGAAACCCCAGCAGGACGAACTATCCCCAAGCCCGTGACCCACACCCAGTCAGACTGTCTTGGCAGTAGCAGAATCCGCTTCCGTTAGTGCATGTGAGCTTTCCAACTTGTGGCGGGCCGGATGCTGCCGCCCAACATAGCATCAAGGGATCGGCGGCTTCGGCGGAGTTGTTCGACAATGACCCGGCCGGCATTGAATTGATCGCACCTTACTCGACAGATCCGGGCAGGTGATCGGAAAACACGAAGCCCTTCCTGCGATCACAGCCCATTCGAACAACCACTCGGAGGCAAATCCCCTGGCCTTCCAGCCTCCGGAGAGGTTTTGTCACAATATATCGACCGCGCATGGGTCACCTTGACCGAGAACACCGTCGCCACCGAGATCGTCAAGGCACTCACCGGCCCGGAACGCTGACCTTTGCAACGCCCAAGGCTCCGCCGCTGCTGGGACGTTTTGCCGGCAAGGCACCAGGACTCTCGTTGGTTGTCACCATTCTCCTTCCGATGATCACCGGGAGCCCGGGGCGATCCTGTCACGGTCGGTGTCGAAGAGGGAACTTCGGGGTGACCGGCGTCACCGCAGTCCCTTCAGCAACTCCCGTTTCAAGCCGGCAACGTAGGTGATGGTGGGGTTGACCACCTGGGTGGCGCGCGCTTCCAGCACCTGGCCCAGCAAAAGGACGGCTTCTGGTGGTTCGATGCCGTAGTCGGCGCCCAGCCATGCGATCAACTCGCTGACGGCAATCCGGAACGCTCTCTCCGCCGGACGGGCGGAAGCCAGCGTGAAGATGCGATCGGAGGTGACGATCCGGGGCCAGGTCATCTCCGCCGGCCTTTCGGTCAGTTCCACCCGGAGGCGTATCAGAGCCGACGTCTCGATGGCCGCTCCCGCGATCTCCCCATCGCCCTGGACCGCGTGAACATCACCGATGTGCAACAGGGCGCCCGGGACGGCGACCGCCAGGCGCACCCCCGCTCCCGGGGCTACCTCCTGGGCGTCCATGTTCCCGCCCCAGTGGCCCACCCGGAGGGTCGACTGCGCCTCATGAGCGGGCGCCACAGCCACCATCCCCACCATGGGCCGCGCAGCGATGGAAAGTCTCTCGTCCCAGATGACCTGGCCGTCGCTGATCCGGACCACCCGCGCCGCCGCCAGATCGGAAGTGGTAACGGGAGTTCTGGGAAAGAACCGGTTGTAGCCCCAGAAGGCGGTGTAGCCGACAGGCGCCAGTTCCATCTCCTCGATGACCACCTCCACCGCCATCCCCGGCTCGGCGCCTTCCACCCAGATGGCCCCCGAGGAGGGGTTGGCGCGCTCCACTTCGGTGGAGGTGTATCGCAACCAGTCATCCCGGAGGTGCTCGGGCACCGCCGAGAGGTCAAGGGCCCGGCTCATCTGGGTGACCACCTCGAACATCTCGCCCGGCTCCACCCGGAGAGTCGGCGGGTTGGCGGGACTTGCCTCGTAATAGAGGGGAGAGGGCTCCTGGCGTTGGATCATGTTCTGCTCAACTCCCCCGAACTCGGGCCGGCCTGGGCGGTGATGATCTCGGCCAACCGGGCAGCGCCGATGCTTCCTCCGCTCAGGATGCAGGCGACCGGACCTTCACTTGGTTCTCGGAGAGCGGCGGCCACGGACATGGCGCCCGACCCCTCGACCACCAGCTTGTTCCCGGTTGCCAGGTGGGCGATGGCCGAACGCACCTCGTCTTCGGTGACCGGCACCACCCTGTCCACCACCGAACTCACCAGCGGGTACATCTCGTCGACCACCACCGGCACCCTGGTGCCGTCGCAGATCGTTTCGCTGGTCTCGACCCAGGTGGGTTGGCCGGCGTCGAGCGCCGCCGCCAGGGAAGGACAGGCAGTGCTCTGGACTCCCACGACCTCGATGCCCTCCCCCAGTGCCTTGACCACGCTGCCTATCGCCGCCACCAGGCCGCCGCCGCCCACGGGTATGTAAACGGCGCTCACATCGGGAAGGTCTTCGAGGATCTCAAGCCCGATGGTCCCCGAACCCGCCAGCATCGAGCGATCGCCCCAGGGGTTGAGGAAGCTGTAGGGCTCCTGTTCCCATCCCTTGTCGAACACATAATCCATCAGCGCCGAGAACGGGACCGGCACCGGGGTGACGCCGTAGGAGCGGACCCCGTCGACCTTCACCTGCGGGGCGCTGTCGGGCAGGAGGCTGCGCGCCGGGACGCCCAGGAGGCGGGCCACGTATCCCAGCGCCTGGGCGGTGTTGCCGGCGCTCTGGGTGCTCACCCCTCTCTGCAGTTCGTCCCCGGACAGCGACCGGGCCCAGTTCAGCACTCCTCGGAGTTTGAATGACCCGGCGGGCTGGAGGCACTCCGCCTTGAGCCAGACGGGACTTGCGGAGCCGGTGTCCTTGTATCTCAGGAGCGGTGTGCGCAGCGCCACTCCCCTGATGCGGCGAGCCGCATCTTCGACATCCCGGATAGACGGCGGCGGTATGGGAGGATCGCCGGATCCGGTTCTCATCTGCTTCATGGGTTCACCTCTCCTGCATCGTTACCCGAAAAGATAGGATGTTATTGACCGAGAGGCGCCGTGGTGTTCCGGACTACCAGGGGCACTTCAACAGGTCATAGCCGGCCCTGGCGAACACCGAGTTGATACCGCCCAGGGCGCGACAGGGAAACCAGGTCCCGAACAGGGGCGCAACCACTCCTACCGTCCAGGTCCGGCCCGAGGTAAGGCGCGACGCCCGGGGATGCAGTTCATAGTGACACCTGGCCGCCACCTCGAGCACCCTGGCTCGGGGCGCCGGCGCCACATTGGGGAGGTTTCGCAGCGCGCGGCTGACGGTGGCAATCGAAACTCCGGCAGCCTTGGCGATGTCCTCTATCGTTGTCGGACCGCTTTCCAAGGCTGGCTCTCCTCCCTCCGCAGGTCCCTATCGGGTCCGACCCTGCAAGAGGCCCGGTTCAGATGAGAGAGGGCCGCGAGCACCAGCGGCCCTCCCTCATTGGCTTTACTTCCGGTTGATCTCCGGCGTCGGTTTCGTCTGCTCATAGGGGCCATGACCAAGTGTCTCTCCTGGCGTGACGACTCCCGGTCTTCGAAGGATAATAATAATCATTCTCATTGCCTAGGCCAAACCCACCGTTTGGCAGAGCCATGGTCAAACCGGTAGCCAGGGAGCAGGCCTATTGTGGAAGCCCACACAAAACCCTGGTCACCCAGGGGACCGGGTCCCTCGGTGACGGTCCCATGCTCTACCCGAGCGCGGAAGCAAGGACGGAGGAGACATGTTCGAGATCGGCGGTGGTGTGATCGGCGTTGACCTGCAGGCGGATTTCCTCGTCGCCTCTGGGAACCACGGGATGGGTGAGGCCGGTTGCCAGAACGCCCCCGTCAAAGAGGGCCGCCACCAAATGGCGGGGCTCATCGGTGTCCCTCAGCATGAGAGGAACGATGGGGTGCTCACCCGGAATGATCTCGCAACCCAGTTCCATCAGGTTGGACTCGAGCATGCGGGTGAGGGCTCTCAGATGGTCCAGGAGCGATAGCCCTTCGGGACTGTCCAGTACTCCCAAAGCCGCGAGACCGGCTCCTGCCTCGGCGGCGGTGATCGGGTTGGAGTAGATGTAGAAGGGGGAGGTCTCCCGGAGAAAGCGGATCACCGGGTTGGCGCAGACCACGTATCCGCCGTTCACCGCCAATGCCTTGCCCAGGGTGCCGATCAAGACATCTGCGGGTGGGCGACCCGCGTGTTCCTCGGTTCCCCGGCCGGTGGGACCGAAAGCGCCCACACCGTGGGAGTCGTCCACGACCACCACCACGTTCTCGGGAAACCTCTGATCGTGCCGACGGGCGGTCCCCCTCGGCGCCTAGGACCTCCCTTATCACCGGTTCCCTACCCTTGGCCGTCCCCTGTTCTTCAAGGCGGGCGACATGGCGTTCGAGTGTCGAGATCAATCGGTCCAGCGGCATGCCGACCTCGGGGTGGTCAATTCCCTTTGTAGGTTATAGGCCCCTCGAGAGCCTGCCCACCCAAAGAAGATGGGAGTCCTTGAACGACTTGTGATATTTTGTAACATATCTCCTAACATACCCCTCTATGTCAATTCTGTTGTTTGATCTCTACCACCGATCCGGGGCCCCAGTAGCCATCGAGGCGATGGCCGGGGTGCCGGCGAGACTAGGGTCAGGCTCCTGATGAGCCCTCCCGATCGCCCAATGCCGGCAGAGTCACGCATCGGTGTTGATGTGGGGGGCACCTTCACCGATGTCGTGGTTACCAACGCAGGTGGTGACATCTACACCTACAAACTGCTGTCGACCCCGAGGGACTTCAGCGAGGGAGTGGTTGACGGGATACGCGAGATCATCGAATCTCACGGCGTCGGGCCGGCCGACACCCGCGATGTGGTGCATGGAAGCACCGTGGCCACCAATGCCATCCTGGAACGCAAGGGCGCGCTCACGGGTTTGCTGACCACCAAGGGATTCGCCGACGTCCTCGAGTTGCGGAGACTGCGGGTCCCCAAGCTTTACGACGTGACCTGGCAGAAGCCCGAACCGTTGGCCGAACGCTCCATGCGTCTTGAGGTGATGGAACGGGTCGGAGTGGACGGAGACGTGGTCACGGCTCTCGATCTCGAAGACGCCCGACGACAAGCGGAGCGATTGATCGAACTGGGAGCGGAGTCGATTGCAGTGAGCCTCATCCACTCCTACGCCAATCCCTCGCACGAGACGGTTATCGGTGAGATGCTCGCCAGGGAGTACCCGGATGTGTGGATCTCGCTGTCACACCGGGTGCTGCCGGTGATTCGCGAGTACGAGAGGACCAGCACAACGGTGCTCAACGCCTACGTCAGACCGGTGGTCGCCTCCTACCTGGAGGCGTTGCGGGGAAAGCTCGACGGGTTGGGGGTGACGGCTCCCCTGCTCATCATGCAGTCCAACGGCGGGGTGATGACCAGCGAGGCCGCCGCCGAGCGACCCGCCTACGTTGTGGAATCAGGACCCGCTGCCGGGGTGATCGCCTCCAGCGGCCTGGCGCGATCGTTGGGAGAGGACAGAGTCATCACGTTCGACATGGGCGGCACCACCGCCAAGACGGCACTGGTGGAGGATGGCGAACCGCACTTCACGGCCGAATTCGAGGTGGCCTCGTCGATGTCCGCCGGAAGCCGATTGAGGAGCGGAGGCGGCTATGCCCTGAGCGTGCCGTTCATAGACCTGGCCGAGGTGGGGGCGGGGGGAGGCAGCATCGTGTGGATCGACTCCGCCGGCGCTCCCAAGGTCGGTCCTTCCTCTGCCGGAGCGCTTCCCGGCCCGGTGTGTTACGGGAAGGGAGGCGAACAACCGACGGTCACCGACGCCAACCTGCTGCTCGGTTATCTGAACCCCGGAGGGCTTCTGGACGGAGCGGTGAAACTGGATGTGGCCGGCGCCCGGGCCGTGTTCGAGGAGAAGGTCGCCGGACCCCTGGGTCTCGATGCCCGGGTGGCGGCCTATGGCGCTCACCTGATCGCCAACGCCAGCATGATCCGGGCGATCAAGTCGGTCTCGGTCCAGCGAGGCCGGGACCCGCGTGACTTCACCCTCATCGCCTTCGGAGGAAGCGGCCCCGTCCATGCCGTGGCCATCGCCCGGGAACTGGGGATCAAGCGGGTGATAGTTCCGCCCCAACCAGGGGTATTCTCGGCGGTGGGACTCTTGGAGGCCCGGTTGGAATTCCATGCCAAGAAGACCTTCCTGCGGCGCACCGCCGGCCTGTCCCGCCGGGAACTGCAATCAGAGATCAAGGACCTGGAGTCACAAGCCCGGGAGGGAGTGGGACATGGGAGCCTGCACACGGTCTCGTTCGAATTCGAACCCTGGGTGGAGATGCGGTATGTGGGACAGGGTTTCGAACTGCCCGTGAGGTTGCCGGCGTTTTCGGACGACTGGTCTTCATGGTTGGAGGAACTGGACCGGGCCTTCGGCGAACAGCACCTGAACACCTACGGTCACATCACCAACAACCAGACCGAGATCGTGCAACTGCTGGTGGTGATACGTGAGCAGAATCCTCCCGGCGTGCCGGCGAGCAACCGGCAGGACTCACAGCCGGATAAGTCGAATCTACGAGAGGTGTTCTTCGGCGAGGCGCTGGGGCTCCTGCAGACGCCGGTGTTGCGGCGAGGGGACCTCACGCTCACACCCAGAGATGCGCCGATGATCATAGAGGACTACGACGCCACCACCGTGGTGCCGCCCGGTTACCGGGTGTATCGGGACCGGTCCCTGAACGTGTTCATCGAGGAGGACCCAATATGACCGTCCCGGCATCCGGAGGAACGGCCGCCATCGAGCGGGAATTGATCCGCGAGGGCCTGGCGGCGATATGCGAGGAGATGGCGGTTAGCGTCCTCCGGACTTCGCATTCGGAGACGGTGAAGAGCGCCATGGACTTCTCCACGGCGCTGTGTGACGAGACCGGGCAGATCATCGCCCAGGGGGTCACCCTGCCCAACCAACTGGGCGCGCTTCCAGAGGCAGTGGCGGCGATTCTGCGGCGTTTCTCAGGAGATCTCCACCCGGGCGATGTGGCCATGGTCAACGATCCGTTCGATGGCGGCATGCACCTACCCGACATCTTCGTGGTTCGTCCCGTCTATTACGACTCCGAGTTAGTTGGCCTGGTGGCGACGGTGGCGCACCACGCCGACCTGGGGGGAATGGTTGCCGGGAGCATGTCGCCCTATGCGGAGGAGTGTTTCCAGGAGGGCCTGCGGATCCCGCCGGTGAAGCTCTACTCGCGTGGGAGACGCGAGGAGGGGGTGTTCGCTCTACTGGGCGCCAACACCCGTGTGCCGGACATCGTCCTGGGAGACTTCGACGCGCAGTTGGTGGCGTGCGCGACCGGCGTCAAAGCCTTCGACCGGATGATCCGCCGGTACGGACTGGCAGAGTTCCGGGCCCACGTGGCGGCGTTGTTGGACTACACGGAGATGCTCACCAGGCAGGAGATCAGAACGTTCCCGGAGGGGACCTACTCCTACACCGACTATCTCGACGACGATGGCGTCCGCGATGACCCGGTGCCCATCTCGGTGTCCATCGAGATTCGCGACGGTGGGGTAACCCTCGACTTCACGGGAAGTTCGCCCCAGGTCCGGTCCTCTCTGAACAACACCCTGTCGTTCACCAATTCGAATACCTACGCGGCGATGCGCACCCTGTTGCGGTCCGACATTCCCAACAACGCCGGGTTCTTTCGCCCGATAACGGTCAAGGCGCCCCGGGGTTGCATCCTCAACTGCGTCCTTCCGGCAGCCACGGGAACCCGTGGCCTGACCGGTTTCCGGGTGATGGACGCCATCTTCGGCGCCCTGGCGCCCGCTCTCCCCGACCGGGTTATGGGAGCCTCCGACGGCGGGTTGTCGCTGGTGACGGTGGGAGGCGTGAGACCGGGAGGCGAGCGGTTCTCGGTGGTGGAACTGATCTCCGGAGCCTGGGGCGGCCAGGCTCTCCAGGACGGCGAGGACGGCGTTCCGAATGTGGGCGCCAATGTGAGCAACATCCCTGTCGAGATGCTCGAGTCGTCACATACCGGGCGGGTCGATCACTACGGCTACATTCCCGACACGGGAGGCGCCGGCCTTAACCGGGGTGGCCTATCTCTTCAGCGCGAGTACACGTTCCTGCAGGAATGCGATCTGAGCGTTCGCTCC
>CAYWGY010000104.1:0-1848 GCA_964458055.1 uncultured Acidimicrobiaceae bacterium
CTGTCGTCGGGATTGGTGGCTGCGTTGGGCCTACCCAGGGTCTCCCGCACATCGGTCTTTCTTGCGGATGGCAGTGAGGCAGCATTCGATGTGTACCGGGCAACGGTTCTGTGGGACGGCGCCAAGCGCCATGTCGACGCCTACATGTCCGACACGGTTCCCCTCGTCGGCATGGGGTTACTGGACCGGCACAGCCCCTACATCGATGTGGAAGACGGCGGGCGTGTCCTCATCCGGGCCGGAAGGTAGCCGAGCCTGCCGGGGGTAGGGTTCCCGAGGTGGTTGGCTACCCGTGGAGGGCTTGGCGCAGGGCCGCCCCGCTGACCGCGGCAAAGCGTCGGCTGGTTTCGGACCGAGGCAGGTAACGGTCGCTTGCGTGGAAGGCGCCGGGGTACACATGCAGTTCGGTCGCCACGCCGGCGCGGGTGAGTCGTCGGGCGTAGTCGATGTCCTCGTCCAGGAACATGTCGAACTCGCCCACGATGATGAAGGCCGGCGGCAGGCCCGAGAGGTCTTCGGCTCTGGCGGGGGAGGCGTAGGGAGAGACGCCCTCGGAGCCGGCCGGTCTTCCCAGAAGGTGGCCCCATGCCGCCATGTTCGCCCGGCGGTTCCACATCCTGGGATGGTCTATGTAGTGGCTGGAAGCGGTGATGTTTCGGTCGTCGAGCATCGGGTAGATGAGTTGCTGGAAGCAGATCTTCGGCTCTCCCCGGTCTCTTGCCACAAGAGCCAGCGCCGCCGCCAGTCCACCGCCTGCCGAGGCGCCGCCGATGGCGATCCTGTTCCGGTCCACTCCCAGAGACCCGGAGTTGGCGGAGAACCACCTCAGGCCCGCGTGGCAGTCTTCGATCGGCGCCGGATGGGGGTTCTCCGGAGCCAGGCGATACTCCACCGAGGCCACCACGCATCCCGTCTCCACGGCCACCTGCTTGCAGCGGAGGTCGTCCATGGTGACGCTCCCCAGCACCATCGCACCCCCGTGAATCCAGTAGAAGCCGGGCACCGGCTCGGCGACGCCGGACGGCGTGTACACCCGCACCATCACATCGGGGCCTCCCGAGCCTCCCGGGACCCGGTGATCTTCGGTGTCCACTCCCGGGATGTCCGGATTGACGGCCAATGCCGCGGCTGTCAGGTACTCCATCGCCCGGCGAGCGGCCGGGATGTCGGACATGTCCCGGAGTTCCGGGGGGATCATGTCCAGCACGGTCCGGCTGCGCTCGTCCAGGCGACTGTATGCGTCCACGCTCAATGGCCTGCTTCTCTCCCTCGACCCCGGGAGGTGCAGCGTAGGCTTCCCGGGTCTAGCCGTGCAGCGCCTGGCGGAGCGCAGCCGACCTCACTTTCGCCCAGCGCCGGCTGACGTCGGACATGGGCACCATCAGGTCGCTTCCGTGGAATGCGCCGGGGAAGACGTGCAACTCGGCGGGGACGCCTGCCTGGATCAGCCGCTGGGCGTAGTCGATGTCCTCGTCCACGAACAGGTCCAGTTCGCCCACGATGATGAAGGCCGGAGGCAGGCCGGACAGGTCCTCGGCGCGGGACGGCGAGGCATAGGGCGAGACATCGTCGGAGCCGGCCGGTTTTCCCAGCAGCGCGCTCCACCCGGCGATGTTGGCCTGGCGGTTCCACACCTTGGGGTGCTGTACATAGTGACTCGCCGCAGTGATGTTGCGGTCGTCCAGCATCGGATAGATGAGCTGTTGGAAGATGAGGTCCACCTCACCCCGGTCTCTGGCCACAAGCGCCAGCGCGGCCGCCAGTCCGCCGCCCGCGGAGGCGCCGCCGGTGGCGATCCTTCCCCGGTCCACTCCCAGGCTCTCGGCGTTGTCCGCAAACCATTTCAGC
>CAYWGY010000104.1:1858-9174 GCA_964458055.1 uncultured Acidimicrobiaceae bacterium
AGTCCTCGATCGGCGCCGGGTGGGGGTGTTCGGGCGCCAGGCGGTATTCCACCGACGCCACCACGCAACCCATCTCCACGGCCCAGGCCTTGCAGCTGAGGTCGTCCATGGCCACGTTCCCCATCACCATGCCTCCCCCGTGGATCCAGTAGAGACCGGGCGCCGACCCCTCAAGGCCCGAGGGCGTGTAGACACGGACCATTACATCCGGATCTCCGGGCGCGCCGGGTGCCTGGTGGTCCTCCACGTCCACTCCCGGCACGTCGGGAGCTTCGGCAAACATGGCGGCCATCAGTCCGTCAATCATCATCCGGGCCCGCGGAATGTCGGTCAGGTCCAGCAACTCCGCGGGAATCATCTCCAAAACGGCCTTGCTCTGTTCATCGAGACGATCTTCGAAATCCATGTTCACCACTCCTTCACGTTCGTGATCGGCCTTCGACCTAACCCTAGTTGAGCCACTTGTCCCAGAAGAGATAGAGAAACGAGAGGAACGTCCCGGCCGCCACCACGGCGGAAGTCCAGTTGGCAAAGCGGCGCTCTCTTCGTTCCCAGTCGGCCTCCACCGGCGGGATCCCGCTCTCGACCACCGTCCCGGGAGGCCCGCCTCGAGCCCTGCCCGAACCAAAGGCGTGGAAGGCCGAGGCGATCACGGCCGTGCAGAAGGCCACCGCGAACAACTCGACCAGCCATCCCCACCAACCGTCGAGTGCAGGCCGGACCACGACCGCCAGGGCGACGGCGGCGGCGCCGTAAACCCCCATGGTGAGAAGTTGTGCCAGGTTGAGGCCGGCTGTGACCGGTGGCGCCCGGGTGACGGGCGTTCCCGTTCTCGCAGTGGCGGTCGGCGCCCGGATGTGTTTGCCCGACATGGCCGGGGAGGGGTTGGCGAAGCGGAGCCCCAGAACCAGCAGGAAAGCGCCGGCAAGCAGCGCCAGCACTCCGAAGAACCTCCCGCTCCCCCAGAGCGGCCCGTCGTCTCTGAAATAGACGATGGCGCCGGTGGCCCACATCGCCAGGATGGCCGCCCTGAACCCGGTGCGGATCTCGACGGCGGAGTTGATGAGAACGTTGGAGGCAATGATGGCGCTGGTCCCGATGATCAGGTAGTCGACCCGGGAGATGTTCACCTCCCAGAACAGGCCCAGCCACAGCACGCCGAACAGCGGTTCCGCATAGCCGAGCGCATTGATCCCCAGAGCATGGGTGGTCAGGTTGGCATGCCGCCACAGCAGCGAACTCCCCACCCTGATGGTGGCGCCGAAGGCCACGGCTCCCAGGATGACATCCGTCTGCATCTGCTCGGACGCCATCAGGCTGAAACCCGCTTTGAAGGGTGCGGTGAAGGCGTTGGTGATGCACACGATCACGGTTATGAAGAACAACTCCATGCTCCGAGAGCCCCGGGAGAGATCCAGCCTCTTGGCCTTGGCAGCCATTGAGGTCGCCCACGAGAAGGAGAAGACATTGAAGGTGATGAGGACCCCGGAGATCATGGCAAAGGCGAACCCGATCCAGGAGGAGTCCGAGGTCCAGTCCAGGCCGGTCTGCCTGCTGGCCTGCGCCAGGACCACGTATGCCAGGCCGATCAGGCTGAAGACCATCAACAGCACCAGCGAGGGTGTGACCTTCCGGTAGCGAGCGGGACGTTCCCGGTTGCCACTGAATATCCGGCTCAGCAGGAACACGAAGATGATCGGCCAACTTCCCCACAGGATGGTGGCCACGGTGGGGTCGACGTACTGGGTGCCCCAGGCGAAGAAGGTGAACTCGAACGTACCGATGAGGAGCAGGAACACCGGCCAACTCACCAGGTTCCTGCGGATGAGAGCCAGGATGCGCAAATCGCGCAACTCCCGGCCGTACCGGACCGCCAGGAACACCAGGGCGCCCACGGATGTGCCCACCGACAGGAAGGCGCCGAAGAGCAGAGGACTTTCCGGCGCTCCCACCCCCACCATGGCAAGGGGCAGCACCGAGATGCCGATCACCGAGATGAGCAGGTACGCGGCGGCGGCGCGGTTGCGCACCACCTCTTGAGAGACCAGTGCCATTAGAGGCATATTAACCGTTTTCGGAGGCCCCGCGCTCAGCCAACCGGGGTGATGTTCGCCGGCGGAGAACAGTTGCCGGGAGTTGTCGGGATCACCCGGCCCGGCGGTCTACAGGACGCAGAACTCGTTGCCCTCGGGATCGGTCATCACCACCCACCTCCCCACCGGCTCGTCAAAGCGTTCTATTTCGGTGGCGCCTCTCGACACCAGAGCCTCGATCTTGGCTTCCCGATCGTCGTCCTGCTGGTCCTCGGGAAGGGACCGGTCCACCACGTCTATGTCCAGGTGCCACCGGTTCTTGACGGCCTTTCCCTCCGGCACCTTCTGGAACAGGATCCGGGGGCCGATGCCGTCAGGATCGACGACCGCCCCGTATCGTTCCCGCTCCTCGGTGGACAGGTTCAACGCGTCGGTAAAGGCTTTCCAGGTCTCGAAGCCCTTGGGCGGGGGCTGGAGAACATATCCGAGGGCGAAGGCCCAGAAGTCGGCCAACCGGTTGGGATCCCTTGCGTCCACGGTGACCGCCTTGATGCGGGTGGGGTGAGGATGAGAGATGGGGTTCATTTCCCCGGGGAGTCTAGGTGCTGGACAGGGCTTCGGCGGCTCTCTGCAGGGCGGCGCGGCAGGGTTCGACCACCGGCAGTCCGAGGTCCGAAGAGAGCCGGTCGGCCATCTTGGTCATCCCCGCGCATCCCAGCACCAGCACCTCGGCGCCGGCTTCCCGCAGACGGTCGCCTGCGGCCAGCACGTCCCGGTAGGCCTCCTCGCTCTCCAGGTCCAACACGCCCCGTCCGCAGGCGATCTCGCCGACGATGTTGGCGGTGGCGCCCAGCGCCTCCCAGTAGCGCTCGTGCCGGGGGATGGCCCCTTCCATCCCGGCGACGATCCCCACCCGCGGTGAGATCTGCAAAGCCATATGGATGGAGGACTCGGCGATCCCGAACACCGGAGACGAGAACTCTTCGCGGGCCGCGGCCAGCCCCGGATCGGAGAAGCACCCCACCACGTAGGCATCGGCCGGGTGCTGTCTCAGGGTCCGGAGCATCGGAGCCACCGCATCCACCACGTCCTGGTCGGAGGAGATGGCCGGCGGTCCCCCCGGATTGGTGATCACCTCCACTTCCATTCCGATCCCGGGCGTCTCCGAGGCGGCCTGGGCGAGTTGTCGGGTGATGTACTCGGTGCTGTTGGGGTTGATCATCACCACTTTGGCGCTGGTCTCGGTCGCGTTGGTCATGCATGCTCCTTCGATAGCCGGTCTATCAGTTCCCACAGGCGCCGGACGTGGCGCTCCCGGGTGTTGGTTTGGCCGATCGAGACCCGGATGAAGGGCCGGTCCTCCAAGACCGAGGCGGTGACATACGCCCAGCCCGATGAGTTGATCCCATCGGCCAGCCGGGATGTCTCCTCGTCGGCGCCCCGATGGCGGAAGGAGACCAGAGAGAAGGTGGTCGGCGCCACCAACTCGAGACTCGGATGGGCCTCTATCTCCCCGGTCAGCCACCGGGCCAGCCGGATGTCTTCGCGAACCTTGGCGCGGATCCCCTCGGCGCCGTAGGAGCGCAGCACGAACCACAGCTTCAGGGCGCGGAAACGCCTGCCGAGGGGGACCTGCCAGTCACGGTAGTCGATCACGTCGCCGGCCTCGGAGGCCTGGTTGCGCAGGTATGGAGGGGTGATGCTCAGTGCGTCGATCATGGGACGGCGGTCGGAAAAGTAGGTGGCGGAGCAGTCGAAGTTGGTGAACATCCACTTGTGGGGATTGAACACGTAGCTGTCCACCAACTCCAACCCGTCCTGGTGGTGGCGGAACTCCGGACAGATCATGGCCGTGCCCGCGAAGGCGGCGTCGACATGGTGCCACATGCCCTCGGCGCGGGCGATCTCGCCCACCGCACGGAGCGGGTCCACCGCGGTGGTCCCGGTGGTGCCCACCGTGGCGCCCACGAAGGTCGGCGCCAGCCCCTGTGCGCGGTCGGCGGCGATGGTCCGGCGCAGCGCTTCCGGCGACATCGCCAGCTGCGGATCGGTGTCGACGAGCCGCAGATGACCGATCCCGGCCACCCGTGCGCCCTTTTCCACCGAGGAGTGCGCCTGGGCGGAGGTGTATGCCACCATGTCGCCGGCCGGGACCTGTCCCGACTTGATGTGACGGGCAATAACCGCCGCCATGTGGGTGGCCTCCGAGGCGCTCCCCTGGATGACCCCGCCCCCGGGACCGGTGGTCTTCCAACCCTGGGGAAGGCCCATCAGGTCCACCAGCCAGTCCATCACCTGCGACTCCACCTCGGTGCAGGCGGGGCTGGTGGCCCACAGCATCCCCTGCACGCCCAACCCGGCCGCAGCCAGTTCTCCCAGGACCGCCGGAGGCGACGAGTTGGCCGGGAAGAAGGCGAACCAACCCGGCGACTGCCAGTGGGTGATGCCGGGCATCACGATCTCGTCGAGATCGGCCATGATGTGCTCGAACGGTTCCGGGTCTTCGGGCGCTCGGTCCGGCATCCAGGAACGGATCTCGCCGGGTTTGACGTCGGGGAGGATGTCCCTGTCCTCTATCTGCTCCCAGTAGTCGGCGAGCCAGTCGATCATCCGGTGGCCCTGTTTGCGGAAGTCTGCCGTGTCCATCCGCCTCAGGCTAGTTTCCAAACCAGGGACCGACCATTCGCCTCCTGCAGCGCAGTGGTTGGCATTCTTCCTCTGAATGGCGCGAAAAAATCTCCGCCTGGACATACCGAAGGCGTATCTGACTCATACAGAATCTATGGATGCGCCGTTTCGAACGCTTCCGGCTCAAGAGAGCAGAGCCAATCTGGGCTGATGCTACAGGTGGTACCATATATGGCATGATCAAGACCACCATTTATTTGCCGGAGTCATTGAAGCGAGAGGTGGAGCGACAGGCGCGGCAGCGCTCGTGCTCCGAAGCTGAGGTGATCCGGCAAGCCATCAGGGCTGCCGTGTCCCGTCCCAAACCGCGACCCGGGATCATCTCTGGCGACGACCTGTGGGCAAGAGATGTCGATAAGTACATGGAGGGCTTCGGCGAAAGGTGATCATTGCCGATGCCAGTGGCCTTATCTCGTTTTTCAACGAGTCAGACCCCGACCATGAAGCGGTGGTGACATGGATTGAAGCCAACCGCGTTGACATGGTGGTTTCCCCGTTCGTGTTGGCCGAGGTCGATTACCTGGTCGCCACTCGCAAGGGGGTGGCGGCGGAGTTGGCGGTCCTCCGGGAGTTGGCGGGCGGGGCCTATCTGTTGCCTGCCATCGGACCACGGGATCTTGCCGCCGCAATCGATGTTGTGGACCGCTACCGAAACCTCGACATCGGGATTGCGGACGCATCCATAGTCGTGCTGGCTGACCGCTATCGCACCAATACCGTTCTGACCTTGGACAGGAGGCACTTCAGCGTGCTGCGCTCCCTCAGCGGTGGCCCATTCAAGCTGGTTCCCTGACCGGTGGCATCAAACAGGGAGGCGCGTCCTGCCCGGGTGGGGTGCCGAGGACCCGGCCACCGGGCGGCGCCGGATAAAGACTCGCTCGACAACTCAGCTGCGAGGAGGGTGGGCACCAGGCGCGAAAACTCGGAAGAATTCAGAGACTTGCCACAACCCCACCCAATTCCCAAATTGCAGACATCATTAGTAGATGACAGGTGTGTTCAGCGTGCACCCGAGCAAATCCAGGTCCCCTCAAGAAAGAGGCGAGGAGTCAACTGATGTACTAATAACTACTAATATCGGCTAACTTAGTAGTTATGATGGGCAAGTCATGAGGATGCCATCCCCGGGACCCAAGGTTGAGGAGGTCCTCTCCGGGCTCGATCACAGACGGATGTCTGCCATTCTCTTCAGCGACCACGTCCGTCCATCCGTGGCTGGTCGCTACTACCACTGGGAGGAAGTCCGTCGTCGTCCACCTCCCGAGGATTTCTCTGCGGAGGAGTGGTGGTTCGGCATCAAGATGGCTCGTTCCCAGGTGCGTCGTGTGCTGCCGTTCACCGACACCGACGGTCAGCCATTCAGCTACGTGCTGACCGACGAGGCGCTGTCAATGCTCCAACTGATCGATCAGCAGGCAGCGGGACGACCCAAGATGCCGGAGGTTGTTGCCAATCCGGCAAATCGTGATCGCTACATCGTAGCCGGCCTCATCGAGGAGGCAATCAACTCCAGTCTGTTGGAGGGTGCGGCAACCACGCGGCGAGAGGCCAAGGTACTCCTGCGGGTGGGTCGTGCGCCTCGAACGATTGGTGAACGGATGGTGGTCAACAATTATCGCACCATGCAGGAGTTACGCGAAGATTCGAAGACGCCCCTGACGGTGGAGCGTGTTCTTGAGATCCATCGAATGGTGACGGAGGGCACCCTCCAACGTCCGGAGGAAGCCGGTCGTCTCCAACTGCCCGGAGACAGGAGGGTTTTCGTCAGTGGCCCTGATCCGAACGAGATCCACCATCGCCCGCCTCCTGCCCGGGAGTTGCCCGAACGGATGCAGGCCATGGTTACCTTTGCCAACGCGGCTGAAGAGCAACCCTTTGTGCATCCGGTGGTCAGGGCGATTGCCCTTCACTTCTATCTGGCCTACGTCCATCCCTTCGTGGACGGCAACGGCAGAACGGCCCGGGCGCTGTTCTACCGTACGCTGCTGCAGCACGGCTACTGGCTGGCTGAGTTTCTCTCCATCTCCCGGCTCCTGCGCCAGGCGCCCGTCCAGTACCAGAGGGCATTCCTGTACACCGAGACCGACGATGGCGACTTCACGTACTTCCTGTTGCACCAATTGGGAGTCCTGTGTCGCGCCATCACGGATCTCTTCGAGACCCTGGAGGAAAAGGTTGCCGAGGTCCGCCAGGTTGAAAGGGCACTGCGCCGCCAGCCAGGCATGAACAGTCGTCAGATGGCTCTGTTGAGTCACGCCCTCAGAAATCTGGACGCTGTCTACACGATTCAAGGGCACCGGACAAGTCACAGAATCGCCTACCAAACCGCCCGAACCGACCTTCTGGACCTGCAGAGGCGAGGCTTCCTGCAACTGCACAAGGCCGGCAGGCAGTTCCGGTTCTTCCCGGTGGCAGAAGCACTGGAGGAACTGGGAAGCTGATCCGCCAATCCCGAATATCTCGCCCGACGGTCTACCTGGGATCACGGCGGGACAGAGTGGGCGCCAACACGATGCGAAGCGTGTTTCCGTTAGCTACTTCTAGTCGGTTACCTATGCAAAACGTATCAAAATGGGTATAGAATCCATAGATAAC
>CAYWGY010000105.1:0-1361 GCA_964458055.1 uncultured Acidimicrobiaceae bacterium
GTTTGCCATCAATCAGGCGCTCCTGCGGGCCGGTTGGGGCCGGGTGGGGGATGGAGACGAGATAAGGGCCCGGGTGGGAGTGGAGTTCTTTCCCCCCCAGGGGCGGGTGACCCTTCGCATACTGGAGGTCGATCCCCAATACACATTGAGCAGATGGAAGAAGGAGAGAGAGCGGGTGGTGGCGCTTTTGCGCCGGGAGGGCACATTCGGAAAGAACAAACAACTCAGCCTGGCGTCTGCTCCTCATCGGATTGGGTTGATTACCAGCACCGGGGCCAACGCCTATGCCGACTTCATCACCACGCTGAACGAGAGCGGCTTGGGATGGGAGGTGGACTTCCATCACTCGGGCGTGCAGGGCGATGGTGCCAGGGTGTCCCTCGTCGAGGCGCTGGGGCGTCTGTCGGCCCTCAGTCCCGAGGTCATCTGCATCGTACGGGGAGGCGGTTCGGCCAGCGACCTGGCCGTATTCGATCACGAAGAGGTGGCAAGGGCGATAGCCCTTTGCCCCGTGCCGGTCGTCACCGGCATCGGCCACGAGTTGGACCGGACGGTCTCGGACCTGGTGGCCTATCGCTCCGAGAAGACTCCCACAGCCTGCGCATCCTGGTTGGTAATGCGGAACCGGGACTATCTGCGCAAGGTCGAGGAGGCGGGACGGGGGGTGGCGGACACAGCCGGGTGGGTGGTTACTGGCCATCGCCGACGCCTGCATCTGGCTCCCACCTCCCTACGTGAGGCCGCCCGGGGGGCACTGTCCGGCAACCGCCGCCGTCTCCACGGATCGGCTCGAATGCTCGCTCCCCAGGTCGGGCCGGTTCTGGAGAGAGAGGGATCGATGCTGGGTTCTCGCCGGGTCATGCTCGACCGGGAGAGCCGTCAGGGCATCAGAAGGGAGCAAACCAGGTTGGCGAATGCCCGGCAGGTCACACTTGCCTACGATCCGCAACGCAACCTGGAACGGGGATGGTCGGTCACCCGCCTCCGTGGAGGCGGCGTGGTGAGTTCGATCGGCAAGGTCTTACCTGGAGAGGTGTTGGAGACCTGGTTGGCGGACGGTACGGTGGTCAGCAGAGTTATGGAGAAGGCCGACTCCCGCAAGGGGCTCGACGCAGCCCGGAAGGAGAACCACGATGAGTGAAACGGCGCCGACGGAGAAGACACCCGAAAGCTATGCCGAGGGACTGGCTGAACTGGAAGGGATTCTCGATTATCTCCGGGGAAGCGACGTCGACCTCGAAACCATGGCGCTGAAGGTGGAACGGGCCGGCCACCTTATCCGCTTCTGCCGCCAACGCCTGGATGACGTCTCGGTGAAGGTGAACGATGTGCTGGAGTCGGTCAGGGAGGCCCTGGAAGAG
>CAYWGY010000105.1:1371-6705 GCA_964458055.1 uncultured Acidimicrobiaceae bacterium
CTCCCCGCTGGTAGGGCAGTGGTCAGGTTCGCCCAGTTCGGCGAGCGAAGTCCGGTGGCGCCATGGTCCCGGGTAGGGCGGTTCGGTGATCGGCGAACAGGGTCTGGACCGAACGGCCGATGGCGCCGGTCGAGTCGAAGAGTTCGGAGTGGGCCACGCCCCTGCCCAGGTCGGCGAACCACGACTTGGAACGGATCGCAATCCACTCTCCCACAGGCATCCGCATCAGATGGACATTGAGGTCGGCGTTCATGAACACCCATGAAGTGGGGAGGACCGAACTGACCCCGTTCCCGTGGTCGGCGGTGATCACCGCTCTCAGCAGGGGAGTCAGCTCTTCTCCCGCCACCAGGGGTGAGGTGATCCTGATCCAGACCGCCCCGGCCCCGGGTTGATCGAAGGATCCCTCCGCCTGGAGCATCTCCACGCCATCGCGGTGGAAGTACGGACGTCCGCTCACACCAACGCCTACTGTTTCCATGTCGACCGCCCGCGCCTCGGCTGGAGGGATGGGCATGAGGGACGGATCCGGGCGGGCGATCGCCGGCGTGGGGCGGTCTGCTACGCGGAGACGCACGGCGGTGGCCTGAGCCACTTGGGTGTCGCCCGCAGAGAGGAACGCCCGCACCACCTGGATTCGTTTTCCCTCCCGCAGGACGGAGGTGGTGACTCGCAATGGGACGGTGCGGACCACCCGGAATATGTCAACGGTGAGACGGGCCACCTCCATGGGCGTCAGGGTGGGTACCGAATCCACCGCCCTGGCCAATAGACCCGACACCAGTCCGCCGTGCTGGCCATCCTCGTACCAGCCCGATTGGGCCAGGGGAGTGGACTCCACCACCTGGGGATCCGCGGTGGGGAGGTAGGGGGCGGGAGGTACTTCCATCAGGGGAGGAGGTTATCACTGCCGGAGTAGGCTTGAATCCCATGGCCGAGACCAGAGTGTGGAGAGCTGCGGTGATAACCCTCAGTGACGGGGTGATCGCCGGTACCAGGAAGGACCGCTCCGGGGACGTTTTGGTGGGAATGTTGACCGCGGCAGGTTATGCGATCGAGGTGCGGACCGCGGTCGAAGATACCGAGGACCTGATAGTGGAGGCGTTGGTGGACGCCTGCGAGAGGGTTGACCTGGTGGTCACCACCGGGGGCACCGGCCTGGGGCCCAGGGACGTGACGCCCGAGGCCACCCGGCGGGTGATCGAGCGCGATGTTCCCGGACTCTCACACATGATGATGGCTGCCGGCCTGGCGGTCACTCCGATGGCCGGTCTCTCGCGGGCGGTGGTCGGCGCTCGGGGGTCGACATTGATAATCAACCTTCCCGGAAGTCCCAAGGGGGCGGCGGAGAACCTGGAGCCGGTGCTGGGGGTGTTGCCTCACGCCCTGGACCTGTTGGCGGGCGACACCGTCCACTGACGATTCGAGGCCCCGTCCAAGGCAATACCAAGAGTTGTCACACCCGCCCTCCATACTTGGGGGCATGGAAAACTTCATAGTGGTTGCCGTGATCGCCGTCGGTCTCCTGCTGATGCTGGACATAGCGCAACGCCGCCGGAGTCGGCGGGAAGAGTCGGAACGCCGTGACAGTGCCGGGATCGCCACCCAGGCGATTCTCGATGCGCTCAGCCGAGATCAGCAGGATCGACGCATCCATGCTGAAGAGGTCAGCGCCAGGACCGCCACCGCGGCGGCGGCCGAGGCGGCCAAGATGGCCAAGGCCGAGTTGGCGAGCCAGGCCCGTTCCAGCGCTGACATGATCGCCCAACAGCAGCAGAACTTCTCCCGGACCGCGGAAGTGATCGGCCAACAGATCGAGCGGATTCAGACCGAACTCACTTCCAGGCAGGGGAGTTGGTCGGAGCAGTTCGGGCAGGTGAACGAGGCCCTGCTCAAGCTGGGGGGAACCACAGAATCGCTCAGCCAGATGTTGAGTTCCTCCGGACAGAAGGGGAGTTGGGGCGAGAAGGTGGCAGAGGACATCCTGAAGGCGGTGGGAATGAAGGAGGGAGTCTCCTATGAGGTCAGGAAGAAACTCCCTGATGGCCACATCCCCGACTTTGCCTTCTACCTTCCCAGGGGACAGGTCCTCTGCATGGACTCGAAGCTTCCCTTCGATTCATACAGGAGTTTCCAGGAAGCACCCGAGGCGGAGAAGGAGAGGCATCGACGAGAGTTTCTCAAGGCGGTCCGGGGACACGTCAGATCTCTGGCGGCCAAGTCCTACGGGGACGCCGGAATGGTGCTCATGTTCATTCCCCTCGAGTCGATATACACCTTCATCTGGGAGAGCGACCATGGCGTCCTGGATTACGCCTACGGGGAAGGTGTGATGATTTGCGGACCTTCCAATCTCTTTGCCATCCTGACACTGGTGAGAGAAGCGAACATGGCCTTTGCCCTTGAGAAGAAGGGCGACGCGGTCCTCGAGATTCTCAACGATTTGAAGAGGGAGTGGTTGGAGACCCGGAAGGCCATCGATGTCCTGCAGCGTCATCTGACCAATGCCGGCAACAAGGCCGGTGAGATTACCGGTAAGCGTTACCAGTTGATGGATGAGGTCTTCGACCGGATCGATGAAGCCCGCAATGACCGGGGCATGTCCTCCACCGACCAGGCACTGCCCGGGGAGTCGCCTCCCTTGCTGCGGGTCTCCTAGAAGAAACCGGGCCGGGATCCGTTTGCCCGAACTGATCTCCGTCCGGGATCCGGGGCACGCGCCTGCCGCCCCCGCCAGTTACCCAGCGCTCCATCCGCTCGAGGCGGACGAAGGCATGCACACCGGACAGAGGCCCGGGCGGCCGGCATGCCTCCGGGGCGAAGGATCCACCGGACCTGGGTTGGCAGCGTCCTGTATCGGTTTCGAAGAACGCAGGGCGCGTGTCGGTGAAGCCCCCGTCTCAGTGGTGGAGACAGCCGAACCTTCCCCTGGGGGCATTGATCCGGGCGACCGCAGGCTGGCAACAACATCTTATGACTTCCGGGAAAGTCCTTGAGCAACGTATCCTCTGCAGCAGGCATGTCAGATCTGGAAACCATTCTGCAGACGACCCTGGATTGGAATCGGGCCGAAAAGCGGTTTGCCCTGGCGACGGTGGTCGGAGTGAGGGGATCCACCTACCGCGAGTTGGGGGCGCGGCAGTTGGTGGCCGAGGACGGATACTCGGTCGGTACCGTCTCTGGAGGGTGTCTCGACCAGGATCTTCAACGTGTGGTGGAGGAGGTTCTGGCCTCCGGGCGCCCGCAGTTGGTGGAGTTCGACCTGACAGCCGACGACGAGGCAATCTGGGGTTGGGGGATCGGATGCAACGGCGCCACGGAACTATTGGTGGTGCCGTCCGGGGAGGCGGGTGAATGGGCCGGGCGAGTAGCCGCTGCCCGCGCGGGTGACCGTCCGCTGGCGGTGGTCCACCACCTTTCCGGGCCGCGGTATGTCCGGATGTATGTAGGCGGTTCGGGGATCGAGTCGAGTTCGGTGGCCGGACCAGCCTGGGAGGCAGAGGCTGTTGCCGCCGCCAGGGAAGCCATTGCCGAGGGAGAATCCAGGATGGTCAGCGTCGGCGGGGAGCGTTTCCTGGTGGAGACGGTGGGTGCGCCATGGAGGCTGCTGATCTGCGGCGCCGGCCATGACGCCGATCCCCTGGCGCAGTTTGCTGCCGAACTGGGATTCGAGGTGGTCATCACCGATGAGAGACCGGCTGTTCTGAGCACGGAGCGCTTCCCTGCTGCCCATCTCATCCAGGCGCTACCGGCCGATTTGGGTGAGGGAGTAAGGCTGGACCGGCGGACATTCGTTGTGGTGATGAGCCACAACTACTTGAGGGACCTCGACTACATCAGGTCGCTCCTGGGCACCGATGTGCCCTACATCGGGGCGCTCGGTCCCGGGGCCCGCCTGGAGAGACTCATCGCCGACTTGGAGCACTCGGGGTGTGCTCCCACTCGAGAGGATCTGGCCAAGATGCACGGACCAGCCGGATTGGACATCGGCGCCGAGGGGCCCAGAGAGATCGCCTGGGCGGTCATGGCGGAGGTGATGGCCGTGCGTCGCAGCAAGGCGGCCGGGTTCTTACGAGACCGAAAGGGACCCGATAGTTTTCGTAAACTCCGGTCTAGAGGACCTAGGCCGGTTGTCTAATCACAGGAGTGCCTAATGAAGATCGCACATGATTTTGAAGTCTCCCAACCGGTGGCGGTGGTATGGGACTTCTTCCAGGACGTCCCAACGGTCGCCGAATGCCTGCCCGGCGCCGAACTCACCGAAGACAAGGGGGGAGGGGTGTACGCCGGCAAGGTATCGGCCAAGCTGGGCCCCCTGAGCGCCAGTTTCGAGGGAGAGGCGGCCATCGAGGCTGATCCAGAGAACCGAACGGCCACCATCAAGGGAAAGGGAGTTGATCGGCGGGGAGGCAGCCGGGGGAGGATCTCGGTGGTGTACCGGGTGGCGGAGACCGATTCAGGAACCCGGGTGAACATCGATGCGGATGTAAACCTTGCCGGAGCGGCCGCGCAGTTCGGACGCAGCGGTCTCATCCGGGAGATATCCAATCGACTGATCGCGGAGTTCGTGCAGTGCCTGGAGGCCAAACTCAGTGCAGTCACCGTAGAGGAGGCCGCCGCGGTGAAGGCCGGAGAAGTCAAGGGATTTCGGCTGGTCGCCGAAACGGTGGGCTCCCGCATCAAGAAGGCTGTCAAGCGTTCTTAGCGGAGTTCTCAACACCCCCCTTCGCCAGGGGATGCCAAGGATGTCTGAGACCGGCGCTCTCGCCGCCGGCCCTTCAAGGGAAGATCGGTGATTTTCTGTGGATAGGCCCTCAGTTCTTCCAGGGAGGGCCGGATTCCGGATCTATCCAATAGCGTTTCATCGCCTGTGACACCACCGAGGGTGACAGGCTGCCCTGGGCGGCCAGGGCCGACAGCAGGTTGACCACCAGGTAACCGGTGTCGATTTCGAAGAAACGGCGGAGTCTCCTCCGGGTGTCGGAACGCCCGAAGCCGTCGCATCCCAATGTCACGAAGCGCGTTGGGACCCAGCGGGTCACCTGGTCGGGTACCGCCTGCATGAAATCGGTTACCGCCACCACAACGTCGCCGGCGCCCGACAGACTGCGGGTGACGTAGGGTCGGCGGGGCCGCTGGCCGGGGTGGAGAAGGTTCCATCTCTCGACTTCCATCGCCTCTCTCCGCAGTGCCTGGTAGGAAGGGGCCGACCACAACTCGGCGCCCACGCCGAAGTGTTCTGCAAGGTCCTCTCGCGCCTGGATGGCCGCTCCCACAGTGGAGCCCGAGAAGAGTATCGATCCATTCTTGGGAACACCGTCGGGCGAGGGCGCC
>CAYWGY010000105.1:6715-9155 GCA_964458055.1 uncultured Acidimicrobiaceae bacterium
GGGCGCCCATCGGTACAGGCCCGCCAGGATGCCTCCATCCACCCCTGCGGGTTTGGTCGGATGATGGTAGTTCTCGTTGTAAACGGTCAGGTAGTACGAGATGTCCTCGTTCTCCTGGTACATCCGCCTAATCCCGTCTTCGACAATCACTCCCAACTCGTAGGCGAAGGCGGGGTCGTAGCTTTTCATCGAGGGAACGGTGGAGGAGAGCACCAGGCTGTGACCGTCCTGGTGCTGGAGCCCCTCTCCCATCAGTGTGGTGCGCCCGGCGGTGGCGCCGAGCAAAAAGCCGCGTGCCCGGGCGTCGGCAGCCGCCCAGATCATGTCTCCCACCCTCTGGAATCCGAACATCGAATAGAAGATGAAGAAGGGGACCATGGGTATTCCACGGTTGGCGTAGCTGGTTGCAGCCGCGGTCCAGGATGCCAGCGACCCTGCTTCGGTGATGCCCTCTTCCAGGAGTTGGCCGTCCTGGCGTTCAAGATAAGCCAGGATCATGGCAGCGTCCACCGGCTCGTAAAGTTGGCCCCGGGATGCATAGATGCCCAGTTCCCTGAAGAGGGGATCCATTCCGAACGTGCGCGCCTCGTCGGGAACGATCGGTACAACCCTGGGTCCGAACTCGGGCGCCCGGCACAGGTTTCGCAGAAGCCTCACGAAAGCGGTGGTTGTGGAGACCTCCACCTTCCCGCTGCCCTGGTTGAGAATGTCGAATGTCTCGGGTGGAGGTAGCGTCAGGGGCTTTCTGATCCTGACGGTTCGCTGGGGGAGCCAGCCGCCCAGGCGCTTTCGGGACTCCATGAGGTACTGGTATTCGGGCGAGGAGACCGACGGTCGGTAGTAGGGAGGATCGTGATCGACGTCGAAGGCGGAGTCGGGTATCTCGTCGTGAAGCTCCAGGCGGTCTCGGAGTTGCATCAACTGCTGGTTGGTCAGTTGCTTTATTTGGTGAGTGGCGTTTCTCCCCTCCACATCAGGCCCGAGGGTCCAGCCTTTGATGGTCTTGGCCAGGATCACCGTGGGAGCGCCCGAGGCACGGGTGGCGGCCTCGTATGCCGTGTACACCTTCAGAGGGTCGTGTCCGCCCCTGCGCAGTTCCCAGATGTCCCGGTCAGTGAGATGGCGGGCCATTCGCAGGGTTCGGGGGTCCTTTCCGAAGAAGTGTTCACGGACGTACGCTCCGCTCTCGGCCTTGTAGCGCTGATACTCGCCATCGAGAGTGCGGTGCATGACATCCACCAGGGCACCCTCATGGTCCTGGGCCAGCAGGGGGTCCCAACCAGACCCCCAGACGACCTTTATGACATTCCATCCGGCCCCCCGGAAGACCGCTTCCAGTTCCTGGATGATCTTGCCGTTGCCTCGCACGGGGCCGTCGAGGCGCTGGAGGTTGCAGTTGATCACCCACACCAGGTTGTCCAGGCCTTCCCGCGCTGCCAGGGATATCGAGCCCAGGGCTTCGGGTTCATCGCACTCGCCGTCGCCGATGAAACACCACACCCGGCTGTCTTCGGTGTTGTCGAGCCCGCGGTTCTGGAGGTATTTGTTGAAGCGGGCGTGATAGATGGAGTTGAGGGGTCCCAGTCCCATCGAGACGGTTGGGTACTCCCAGAACTCGGGCATCAGTCGGGGATGGGGATAGGAAGAGAGGCCTCCTCCTCCGATTTCCATGCGGAAATTGTCGAGGTGGTGCTCGTTGAGGCGGCGCTCAAGGAAGGCTCGGGCGTAGATACCGGGCGCCGCGTGACCCTGGATGTAGAGGGCATCTCCCGGTTGACCTTCCTCCTTGCCGCGGAAAAAGTGGTGGAAGCCTATCTCGTAGAGCAGGGCCGATGAGGCAAAGGTGGAGAGATGTCCCCCTATGCCCTTCTCCATGTGGTTGGCTTTGATGACCATCACCGCCGCGTTCCATCTGATGAAGCGCCGGATGCGCTTTTCCATCCACAGGTCTCCGGGATAGGGAGGCTGCTCCTCGGAAGGGATGGAGTTGACATACGGTGTGCTTATCGAACCGGGCGCAGCCAGACCCTTCTGCCGTGCGCGGTCCATCAACTTGGTCAGGAGGAACTCTCCACGGTCGGCGCCCATCTCCTGGACCACGGCATCAAGGGACTCGATCCATTCGGCGGTCTCTTCGGGATCTGCGTCGTGGCGCTGGTGCACGAACCCGTCGACGTAGGAGAGACTGTACTCTTTCCAATAGGTCATCGTTAACCTGGAAGAATACCCCTGCTGGGAAGGGTGTTCCCCAGTAGATCGGCCAACCGAGGTGGGGGAGAAAGGGTTCACAAGGTTGCGGATACTGCTCAACTCCACCTACGAGTTGGGCCACCAGCCTCTTCATGTGGCCTGGCCGGCGGCGGCCTTGGCGGCGGATGGCCACTCCTCAAGGCTCTCGACCTGGCGGTTGAGCCATGGGACCGAGAGAGGGTGGACTGGG
>CAYWGY010000106.1:0-5672 GCA_964458055.1 uncultured Acidimicrobiaceae bacterium
GATCTTGTTGACCACCAGGGTGGCGAGGGCCTCGCCCTCGAGATCCTCTGACACGACCAGCACCGACTTGCCGCCCTGCATGATCTTCTCGAGAACCGGCAGGAGGTCGTTGACCGAGCTGATCTTCTGGTTGGCAATCAGCACGTAGGGGTTGTCAAGGACCGCTTCCTGACGGTCGGGATCAGTGATGAAGTAGGGGGAGATGTAACCCTTGTCGAACTGCATGCCCTCGGTGAACTCGAGTTCCAAACCGAAAGTCTGGCCCTCTTCGACCGTGATGACCCCGTCCTTTCCGACCTTCTCCATGGCCTCGGCAATGGTGGAGCCGATGCTGGAGTCGTTATTGGCGGAAATGGAGGCGACATGGGCGATCTCGTCGGAAGTCTCGATCTCCCGCGCGAGGTTGCCGATGGACTTGACCACCTGGTCCACAGCCTGCTCGATACCACGCTTGAGACCCATGGGGTTGGCGCCGGCGGCCACGTTGCGGAGACCTTCCCGCACCATGGCCTGGGCCAGCACCGTGGCCGTGGTGGTGCCGTCACCGGCCACGTCATTGGTCTTGGTGGCTACTTCCTTGGCGAGTTGGGCGCCCATGTTCTCCCAGGGATCCTCCAACTCGACCTCTTTGGCGATGGTCACGCCGTCATTGGTGATAGTGGGTGCTCCCCACTTCTTCTCCAAAACCACGTTGCGGCCGCGGGGACCGAGGGTGACCTTCACCACATCAGCCAGCTTGTTCACTCCGGCCTCCAAGCCGCGACGGGCTTCTTCATTGAATCTAAGATTCTTAGCTGCCATATTTGAGCTGCCTCCCTGCCTACTTGACTACGGCCAGCAGATCGTTGGCGGAGAGCACCAGGTACTCGACTCCATCGACCTTCACTTCGGTGCCGCCGTACTTGGAGTAAAGGACCTTGTCGCCCTCGCTCACGTCCACGGGCACCCTGTCTCCGTCCTCGTTCCGCCGACCCGGACCAACCGCGACTATCTTCCCCATCTGGGGCTTTTCCTTGGCGGTGTCCGGAATCAACAGACCCGAGGGTGTTTTCATTTCCTGCTCATCTTCGGGTTCCACGACCACCCGATCACCGAGAGGCACCAGCCTCATAGTGGCCTCCTTCCTTTGTTGCGACTCGGGCAGAGATGTTTCTCCTTGCTCGGAAATCCCTCTACCCGAATCACCATATTAGCACTCTCACACCGAGACTGCTAATCATATTTCAGGGGTGAGGAGGGTTCAACGGAGACCCGAGGCGGAGGCCCGGGTCAACACCGGTTCCCCAGCCGGAGAACTCACCCCGGCTGAGATGGAAAACGGCGGCCGCTCCGATCATGGCGCCGTTGTCAACGCAGAGTTTTGGCGAGGGAAGGTAGGTTTCCAGATTCCGTTCGGCAGCAACCGCACGCAGCTTAGCACGAAGACGGCGGTTGGCCAGCACCCCGCCTCCGGCGCCGATCACCCTCACACCGGTGTCTTCCACTGCGTTCAGAGTCTTCTCGACCAGGACGTCCACTATTGCCTCTTGCACCGAAGCAGCCACATCTGCACGCCGGGGAAGTTCTCCCGCGCTGGCGGCCCTCTCCAGGAAGGTTATCACCGAGGTTTTCAGCCCGGAGAATGAGAAGTGGTGTCTGCGCTGAGGTATGGCCCGGGGGAAGTGGATGGCGGCAGGGTCGCCGCCGTCTGAGGCTCTGTCTATCGCCGGACCCCCGGGGAAACCCATGCCCATGACCCTGGCCAGCTTGTCGAAAGCCTCCCCGGCGGCGTCGTCGATGGTCTCTCCCAGGACCCGATACTCGCCCCAATCCTCCATGTGGACCAGTTGGGTATGGCCGCCGGACGCCAGCAGGACCACTGCCGGAGGGCGATAGTCGGGGTATTCGAGGCGCGGCGAGAACAGATGGCCCTCCATGTGGTCGATGCCGAGGAAAGGCAGGCGGCGAGACCAGGCCAGCGCCTTGGCGAAGGAATGTCCCACCAGGAGGGCGCCAACCAACCCGGGTCCGTGGGTGGCGGCGACCGCCTCCACGTCGCTCAGGTACACGCCGGCGTCGAGAAGGGCGCGATGCGTCAGGCCTCGGATCGCCTCTACGTGGGAGCGGGCCGCCACCTCGGGAACCACTCCCCCGAATCTCGCGTGCAACTCGACCTGGGACGACAATACGTTCGACAGGACCCGATCGCCCTGGACCACGGCAACCCCGGTCTCGTCGCAGCTGGTCTCGAATGAAAGGACGAGTCCGCTCACCGGAGGTCCTCCGCTATACGTTCCAGGCGCTCGATGTACTCGGGACTTGCGAGATCATGTACCCACATGATCAGTGCGTCCTCGGAGACGTAGTATTTCCTGCGGATGCCTACCGGCGCCATGCCGAAGCGTCTGTAGAGGGCCTGGGCGCCCTTGTTGGAGGAGCGCACCTCGAGGGTGAGGCTGTTGGCGCCCTCCTCGACGGCCCGTGTCACCAGACGGAGCACCAGGCGGGTGGCTACCCGCTCTCGGCGCCGTTCGGGGAGGGTCACCACCGAGGTGATGTGCGCCTCGTCTTCCACCAGCATCATCCCTGCATACCCCGCCACCTTGCCGTCCCCGAGAGCCGCCAGGTAGGTGCGCCTGGAGGCGGCGAGTTCGTCCAGGAACGTCTGGCGGCTCCAAGGCGTTGGGTACACCTTCCGCTCGATGTCCACCACCTCGTCCAGGAGGGCTGCCGTCAGGGGAACGATCTCGATCATGGCTACTTCCCCCAGTCGAACGGGGATCGCAGGCGTGCCCAGTTTATATTCACGTCTGCCTCACGGAGGTACAGGGGCCGCACCGAGTCCGGATGGGGTGCGTCTCCTCGCTCAAGCACGCTCACTCCCGCCTCTGCCAGTGCCTCTGCGGTCGGGTAGCGGGGGCGGCCGATCCGGACGCCGTGCAAGCCCCCCAGCGCACCCTTTCCCAGCGCCGGGATGTCGCCCACCAGAAGGACCTTCTCGGTCACGGTGCTCAGCATCGCCAGGAATTGTTCGGGGGTGGTGAGTTCCACCGGATGGTCACGCATGACGCCTCCGGGAACCGGGCGGTAGCCGGCCACGGCCACTTCGCCCCGTCTCACATCCACCACTGCGAAGATGCGGCGATGACCCGTGGTGGCGCGCAGCGCCAGAGCATCAAGGGAGGAGGCGGGCGCCACCTCAGCGCCCAGGGAGGCGCCTATTCCCTGGGCGACGGACACCCCCACCCGGATGCCGGTGTACAGGCCCGGTCCGATGTCTACCACCACCGAGTCGATCTCCTCGGGGGACCACTTGGCAGTGCTGACGCAGAAATCGAGCGCGGCCACCACGAACTCGGCGTGCCCTCTGGGATTCACGCTGTCAGCCGAGGCGACCACCGTTCTGCCGTCGGTGAGGGCGACCGAGGCGGCCGGGGTCGCCGTGGTTATCGCTGCGATCTTCACGCCGCCACTTCCTGAATCGGGCGGGAACGCCAAGAAGGGGGAGGCTGGAAGATCAACTCCCGCTCTCCGTCCGGATTCACCTTGAATCGCACCAGGAGATGCTCCGGCAGGAGGGATTCCACTGCTTCTCCCCACTCGATAACCAGGACCCCCCCGGCAGCGGCCTCCAGTGCGCCCAGGTCCAGGAATTCGTTGTAGGAGCCCAGTCTGTAGACGTCCATGTGCACGAGGGGCAGGAACCCGTCGTCGTACTGGCGGACCAGCACGAAGGTGGGGCTCGGGACCGGGCCTTCCACTCCCAGAGCGACAGCCAGTCCCCCCGTGAACAGGGTCTTGCCGCAACCGAGGGGGCCGGAGAGGGCGATAACATCCCCGGACCGCAGCAGCGGAGCCAGGCGTGCGGCCGCAGCGCAGGTGTCCTCGGCCGTGGGACAGACCACCCGGACTTCCATCAAAACAGGCCCAGTTGCTCCGGTTCGGATTCGACGCCGTCGCCGGTGTTCAACGAGTCGAGGACCGATCGCATGAGAGCCAAGTCCTCTCGGATCTGGTTGGTTACTCGATCGCCTCCGCGCAGGGCGGCGGCCGGATGGAAAGTCGGTATGAGTATTTTGTCTTTCCACCACTTGTAGCTGCGTCCCCGCATCCTGCTGATACCCGTCGTGGTTCGCAGGAGGAGTTGAGTGGCGAAGTTGCCCAGGGTCATCACCACCCTCGGGTCGACAAGATCGAGTTGTCCCCGAAGGTACCCCTTGCAGGCTTCTATCTCATCGGGGCGAGGGTCGCGGTTGTTCGGGGGTCGGCACTTCAGGACGTTGGCGATGTAGACATCCTCCCTCATCATCCCCACCTCTCCCAGCAGGCGGTTGAGCAGATTGCCGGCAGCCCCCACGAAGGGCTCTCCCTGCAGGTCCTCGTTCCTCCCGGGCGCCTCTCCTACCATCATCACCTGGGCGCGGGAGCTTCCAACGCCGAACACCACCTCGTTTCTCGTCTCGGAGAGTCGGCAGTCGGTGCAAACCCGGGCACGCGCCCCCAACTCCAGCAGTTCCTGCATGGACCCCTAGCGACCCGATGAGGCGTGCGGGTGGCTCTCGGCCAATCCCGCCGCGGTTGTCCTGACGAATCGGGCGTTTTGCCGGAAGGTCTCGAGATCGGAGGCGCCCAGATAACTCATGGCGCTGCGCACTCCTCCCATGAGGGAACGGATCACGTCGGCCGCTCTTCCCCGGTAGGCCACGGTGCGCTCGATGCCCTCGGGAGAACGGTGTTCGAAGTACTCGTCCTCCAACTCCGCGCCGCGCCGGGCCGCGCGCAGCACGGCAGCCTCGAGTGACGCCATTCCCCGCACACGCTTCACCGGGCCGGTGGAAGTCTCCTCGACCTCTCCCGGACTCTCCCGGGTACCGGCCAGGAGGCTTCCTACCATGACCGAGTCGGCGCCAAGAGCCAGTGCCTTGGCAATGTCGCCCCCCGCCCTGATGCCTCCATCGGCGATAACCGGCGCCTCGACCCCGGACTTCACCACGTCGTAGAGGGCGCTAACCTGCGGTACTCCCACTCCGGTCACCACCCGGGTGGTGCACACCCCTCCCGGGCCCACCCCGACCTTGACCGCGTCCGCCCCTGCTTCCACCAGGTCGATCGCTCCCTCACCGGTGGCGATGTTCCCTGCGATGAGATCCACCTCGGGGAATTCGTCCTTGAGCGCCTTGACCGCTTGGGTTGACCGCGCGCAGGGAGTGTTCGGCGTGGCCGTGGGCGATGTCCAGCACCAACACGTCCGCCCCGGCTGCCACGCAGGTTTTGGCCCTCCGGGTCATGTCGTGCCCTACTCCGAGGGCGGCGCCCACCAGCAGATTCTTGCCCTTTTCCTTCACCATCTCCACCTGCCTTGCGTGGTCTTCGACCGGCAGGAAGCGGTGTATGATTCCAACTCCCCCCAACCGGGCCATCGCCACAGCCATCTCCCATTCGCAGACGGTGTCCATGTTGGCGGCGATGACCGGTGTCTCCATTCGGTGACGCCGGCTGAGGCGGGTGGAGAGGCTCACCTCCTGCCGGGAGCCCACCGATGAACGGCGGGGCACCAACAACACATCGTCATAGGCGAGAGCCAAGGGAAAGTCAACTGGGTTCATGAGATGTAGCGTCTGGGCAAGCGAGGACCGATCCGGCAGACCACTTCATAGTTGATTGTATCGCACAGGTCCGCCCACTCGTCGAGA
>CAYWGY010000106.1:5682-8779 GCA_964458055.1 uncultured Acidimicrobiaceae bacterium
TGGGGCCCTATCAATACCGCCTGGTCTCCCGCCCTGACGGGGTGATCGCCCACGTCCACCAGGACCTGGTCCATGGTGACCCGCCCCGCCAGCCGGAATCGACGCCCATGGATCAACACCTCTCCGCCTTCCGAAATCCCTCGCGGCACTCCATCGGCGTAGCCAATGGGCAGGGTCGCCACCGTGGAGGCGGACTGAAGCGGTCGCATTCGCCCGTAGGAGGGCCGAGCGCCGGCAGGATGACGGGCGACGAGAGAAACATGGGACACCACCCTCATGGCCGGGCGGAGGTCAACCACCGAGCGGGCTGAGTGGTGAGGATGCAACCCGTAAATGCCGAGGCCGGTTCTCACCATGTCCAAGTGGGACTCGGGGTGGAAGAGAACACCCGGCGTGTTGGCCAGATGACGCAGAGCCTGCCCGGGAACGCTCGCGAGTATCTCCTGGATGGAATCCAGGGCGTCCCGGTAGGAATCGATCTGGCGCCGGGTGAACTCCGGGTCGGTGTCGGCCACCGAGAAGTGACTCCAGACTCCCCCGATCCGCAGGGATCCCCCAGCGTTCACACTCTCGGCCAGTTCCGGCAACTCTCCCGGCGGAACGCCCACGCGGTGCATCCCCGTGTCCACCTTCAGATGCGTCACAACCTCCTTCGCTCCCAAGCGAGAGGCCGCTCGAGCCAGGGCCCGAACACTTGCCGGACGGTAAAGAGTGGGGGTGATCCGGAAGCGGATGACCTCCTCCAGGTCGCTGTGGGGAGGTTCCGTCAAGAGCAGCACCGGCGCCTCGATCCCTCCTTCGCGCAACTCCATGCCCTCCTCCACCGTGGCCACCGCCAACCAGCGGGCGCCGCCTGCGAGAGCACTTGCGGCGACCGCAGGGGCGCCGTGGCCGTATCCGTCCGCCTTCACCACAGCACACAGCAGTGAACCTCTTGCATGCCTGGCCAACTGCCCGACATTATGGGAGACCGCCCCTAAGTCCACCTCTACCCAGGACGGCCTGCTCACCGAAGATCCTCCCAGGCCCAACGACCCACCTCGTCGACCAGTAAATCTGCGGTCACGGTGCGACGGGCGCCAAGCGCGGCGCCGGCGCGGCCGTGCCAATAAGCCGCCGACCTGGCAGCCTTCTCCGGCGAGAGGCCACGAGACCATAGCGCGCCAACCCACCCCGCCAACACGTCTCCCGTGCCGATCGTGGCCAACTCCGGTCCTCCCTCGCGCACCACCCAGGTCCGGGAGGGATCCGCCACCAGGGTGGGATTCCCTTTGGCCAACACCACCAGACCCTTCTTGGCCAGTTCCCGTATCTCCTCCATCCCGGGACTCGGGTGCCTGGCCAGGGCCGCCAACTCCCCCAGGTGGGGAGTGACCACCGTCGGTCCCGATCGCACTGCCAGGAGTTCGGCGTCGCAGGCCCACAGGGCATCGGCATCGACCACCAGTGGTCCTTCCCAGTGTCTCATTACCTGGCGCGCCCAGGTCCGGGTCCCCGACTCTCTCCCGAGGCCGGGACCGATGACCAGCACGTCGAATCGCGAAGAGGTTTGCAGGCACTCTCCCGCCTGGGCCGGCTGAAAGAACTCCCCACCACCCGGTCCGTAGGTGAGTAGTTCCGGTGCTGCCCCGGCAACCGTGGGCCGGCATCCACCGGGAACCATCAGACCCACCGCTCCCGCTCCGGCATGGAGGGCCGAGCGGGCGGCCATTAGTGGCGCTCCCGTCATCCCCCGCGAGCCTCCCACCACCATCACCGACCCCGCTCTCCACTTGTGGGTCGTGCGGAGACGCTGTGGCCGGGGACAGTCCACGGACTCGGCCAAGAGCAGGGTGGGGACCTCTCCGCTCTGCCCTATGTCGGCCACCGTGACGTTCCCGCACCGGTCGGGTCCCTCGCCCAGGAGATGACCCGTCTTGAGGGCGTGAAAGGTAACCGTGTGCCGGGCTGTGAAGCAACGATCCGTGACCTCACCGGTGGTTGGGTCGAGGCCGGAGGGGAAGTCGACCGCCAGCACCGGAGCGGAAATGTCCATCCAGGCCGCCAGACGGGACGGGCACTTTCCGCGAAACCCTCCCCCGAACACCGCGTCCACCACCAGATCGATGCCTGGTTCGGGCGGAGACATGTCCATTATCTCCACGCCGGCCGACATCGCCCTTCCCATCGCCCAAGAGGCGGCGCCCGTCTTGGGCTTGCGCAGTTGATGTATGACCACCTCGGCCCCCCGACGGCGTAGCAATGCGGCAGCCACGTAACCGTCTCCGCCGTTGTTGCCCGGCCCCACCAGCACCGCCACCCGACTCCCGTATCCCGTTCCCAGGCGGGCGGCCGCGATCTCGACAGCCCAGCCCGCCCGTTCCATGAGAACCCGCACCGGTTCGGGACTGATCCGGTCCAGTCGAAGCGCCTCGCCCGGGGTGATGACCGGTCTCATGGGCCTAATCCTGCCGTGCAGTCTGGTTCACGAAGGGACAATCAGTGTTCTCCCATTGCCAGCGCCATCACCAGGGCGGTGTCACCGGTGTGGGTGATGGTCACCTGCACCTCGGTCACACCGAGTCGCTCGGCATGTCGCAGAGCAGTCCCGGTAAGCACAACTGTGGGCCGTCCCCCTCCCGTGATCTCTATGTCGGTCCACCGGAGGCGGCGCCAACCCGTACCGAGAGACTTCATGACGGCTTCCTTTCCGGCAAAGCGCGCCGCAAACCTGCGTTCGGGCTTTTGAAAACGATCGGCGTATTCCCGTTCATGGGGAGTGAAACACCTCTCGCGAAACCGCGGATAGCGTTCCAGCATGGATCTAACCCGATCCACGGGCGTCAGGTCAACTCCCATGCCAATAATCCTCACCCGCCGGATGCTACCGACGGCATCCTGGATGTCCAGGCAAACGTCTGCCTCATGTGGCAGTCGCCTGCACTCGAGGGCCTTGAGGCGAACCTCAGGCCGGTGCCCCCGGTCCGGGCCACCTACTTGTACGTCAACGCTTTGGACACCCGGTCCAGCAGCCTCTTCTCGGGTCAATGGCCTAGGCCGGACCCAGGAGCATCTTCTAGGAATCCTCAGTAGCTCGAAGCTATGCGTCGGGCTTCGG
>CAYWGY010000106.1:8789-9046 GCA_964458055.1 uncultured Acidimicrobiaceae bacterium
ATCTCGGCTGCGATGGAGGAGTCGATTCTCCCGTCCAACCGCTTCGAAGCAATGATTTTCTCCAGGTCTATGGCTTCGACATGGACGAATACCTAGTCAAGGAAGCGCACCAGGCGCTGGAGAGTTTTCTGTAAGTCTTCTCCAACCACGGTAGTCGGTCGGCCCAAATTCAACCCGGGCTGTCCTCGATGTCGGATGGAGGATTCTCTCCAACAATGAGATTCCCGGTCGCTTCACCTACGGTCACATCCAACAGT
>CAYWGY010000107.1:0-4453 GCA_964458055.1 uncultured Acidimicrobiaceae bacterium
GATGAAGGAGAAACTCCGGTCCTTGTAGACAGTGATCTCCACCGGGATGATGGAACCCTTCTTGTCCTGGGTGGCAGCGTTGTACTCTCGCACGAACTCCATCAGGTTCACTCCGTGAGGACCGAGCGAGGTTCCTACCGGCGCGGCCGGAGACGCCTCGCCTGCGGAAAGTTGCATCTTCACCTTGGCGGTTACTTCTTTGGTGGCCATCTTCGTTGGACTCCTATGAAACGGGTACTAGCTCTTCTGGATGTCGGCAAAACCCAGCTCTACCGGGGTGTCCCGGCCGAAGATCTCCACCAGCACCACCACCTTGGACTGGTCGAGGTTGATTTCCTCGATCATGCCGCTGAAGTCGTTGAAGGGGCCTGACACGACCCGCACCGTCTCTCCCACTTCCCAAGCGGGCTTGAAGCGCGGCTTGGCCTTGGCCTTGGCCTCGCGATAGCCCAGCATGCGCTCGACCTCGCGCCGCGATAAAGGTGGCGGACGGTTCTGTTTGCCCATGTTCGTGGCAACGAAACCCGTCACTCCCGGCGTGTCCCGCACCGCCGTCCAGGAGTCGTCGTCCATGAGCATCCGGACCAGCAGATACCCGGGGAAGACCTTCTTCTTGACAGTGACCTTCTTCCGGTTCCGGATTTCCACCACATCCTCGCGGGGGATATGAACGTCGAAGATGCGGTCCGAGAAACGCATGTGCTCCACCCGGTTCTCGAGATTTGCCTTCACTTTCTCTTCGTGGCCCGAGTACGCGTGTATGACATACCAGTCGCCGAGCAGGTCGTACGGGCTGACCTCGACTTCTTGGTCTTCGGTGGCAATGACCGATCCTGGGACCGCCAGATCAACCATCGCCTATGCCTCCCAGGACTTGGAGGACAATCTGCTTGAGGGCGACATCGAGACCGAAAATGACCAGGGTGAGTATTGCGGCCGTGATAACCGTTACCACGGTGAAGTTGACCAACTGACGGCGGGTGGGCCAAGACACCCTTGAAAGCTCCGTTCGCACCTCCCGTAGAAAGGCGCCGATGCGGGCATGAAAGGGCGGACGCTGAATACCTGGCGCCTTTTTGCCCCGGCCGGACACTGCGCGGTCGACCCGCTGTCTCCGTGGGTCCTTTCCTTGGTTCTTCTGGCGCCGTTCCTCGCGTTCCACGAGGCGGCGCATCTGTCGGTTCATGCTCACGTTCTTATCGGATTCCGGATTGATCGATGTGGACTGGAATAGCAGGGGTGGCGGGACTCGAACCCACAACCTCCGGTTTTGGAGACCGGCGCTCTGCCAAATTGGAGCTACACCCCTTCAGGGGTTTTACAGCCTCGACAGCATTATAACTCCTCCGGTACCGGTAAGTAAACCCACTAACCGGAGTCCGGAGGATTCAGCCGTCAAATGCTTCCTCTTACCCGCCTGCTCAAGGTCCATGCCAGCACGGAGGCCACCCCCACTGCGGCGGCCGCCAGCACCACCCTCTCCGGCCGGAAGGCCGGGTTGTGCTCCTTCTGGTATTGATACTCATCAAGGTTTCCCATCACTGCCGTCATCAGTCCGGCGGGTGCCATGATCTGGCCTCCTCCCATGCCCGCCAAGAGGCGACGGATGCGTTCCTCCACGGCTACCTCCGCCTGGCAGCGAAGACACCGGCTGGCATGGCGGGCAACAAGCCTTCCCTGATCCTTCTGATCGATGGCCCCCAGTCTCACCAAAGGCCGGCACATCCGGCAAACGCTTGTTCTCATCAGCCTCACGGGGCGTTCTCCAGGATCTCCCTGAGCCGCTTTCGGGCACGGTGGAGACGGACCTTGGATGCCGAGACGGAGATACCCAGGGCCTGGGCGACCTCCGCATGGCTCCAGTCGTAAACATCTCGGAGTACCACGACCACCCTCGCTCGTTCAGGAAGTCGCAGGAGAGCCCTCCGCAGCCTTCTCCTCAGGCTGGCCGACTCCAGGGCCAACTCGGGATGCTCGAAACTGGAGAGGGGCGCCGGCATGTTCTCCACGAGTTCGAGTGAAGAGTGCTGTGTACGGCGTCTACGGCTCAGTTGGGTCCAGGCAACATTGACGGTGATGCGATACAGCCACGATGAAAACCGTGCATCCCCGCGGAACCCCGCGATGCCTCGCCACGCCCGTATCAGAGCCTCCTGGGATATGTCAGCCGCCAAGTCGCTGTCTCCCGCCAATCTCAACGCCAGTGTGAAGACCTCGTGTTGGTGCCGTTCGGCCAGCACCGAGAAGGCCTCCTTGTCACCTTCTCTGGACCTGGCCAACAAGAGGTATTCATCTTCTCTTTTGACTGGCTGGGCGCTCATGCAGTTACAGGCTACCCCTTTCGGGAGCCTTAGCCATCCGGTGCGTTGATCTAATCGCGGGCGGTCTCCATGGTTGCCGCTATGAGGGTCTCATCCCCGGCTTCGAGCCTCACTGTGTAACGGTCTTCGGTTACCCGTTTGCCGACCACCCTGGCGCCGATGGCGGGCAGGAGCGGGCGCCGGTAACGGAATCGGGCCTTGCGGAGGGGCATGTCGCCCTCTATCAACCGGGTGACCCCCTGGCACATCCACGCAGAACACGCCAGGCCGTGAACAACGACTCCCCCGAGTCCGGCTTGCACCGCCGCCTCATGATCCCAATGGATGGGGTTCCAGTCTTCGGTGGCGGCGGCGTAGCGAACCAGGTCGCTCCGACTTGCCGACTTCAAGAGCGGGGGAAGGCTCTTCCCGACCTCCGGCAGCGAGGCCGGAGTGGCCACCTGGTTACTGTCGCGGCGAGAGTGGGGAGGCTCGGCCCGGGACGCCTCTCCCCGTCCGGGTGGCTTGCCCCCGGCTATCAGGAACGATGAGCTTCCCTCGACCACAACTCTCCCCCGCCGGTCCGCCATGGAGATCCCAAAGTCAACGAACCACACCCCCCGACGCCGGCGAACCCGGCGCACCTGTCCCCGGGTGGACCATTGCTCTCCCGGTCGCAACGGAGCCAGCCAGCGGAAGACCTGCTCACCATGGACGGCCGCTCCCCCTGACTCCATGACCGCGGGATGGGAGAGGAGTTGGGGCGCCACTGCAAACAGGGCGTTGCTGGCCATACCCGGGGGCGCTGATTGGCCCCAGCGGCCCGGCTGGTCACCGGTGACCTCCACGTATGAAGCCATTCGGCGCGGTGAGACACGCAGGGGAACGGGGCCGATAACCAGGCCCTGCAGATGGGCCAGTGTCACGCACCCTCCAGCTCCGGCACGGAGCGGTCTAGGGGGAACCTACCGGGTTTCCCGATGGGAGGTGTGCGTCTGGCACCACCGGCAGTACTTGCGCAGCACCAACCGTCCCTTGACCAGGTTGCGCCTTTGCTCCTTGGCCTGGGGGTTGGTCCTGCCCCGGGTGGTGACGTAATTGCGCCTCTTGCACTCTGTGCAGGCCAGTTTCAGCGGTGGTCTCTTGTCACTCGGCATCGGAGGTGCTTCTTTCTTTTCTCGTCTTAATCGCGCCGTGCTTTGGGGATCCGGCTATTTGGTGATTTTGGTTACTCGGCCGGCGCCGACGGTACGGCCTCCTTCACGAATAGCGAAGTCCAACCCAACCGACATAGCGATAGGAGCAATCAACTCCACCGAAAGCTCGACGTTATCACCAGGCATCACCATCTGCACATCCCCAGGCAACACCACCGAACCAGTCACATCAGTCGTCCGGAAATAAAACTGTGGACGATAACCCGAAAAGAACGGATTATGCCGACCCCCCTCCTCCTTCGTCAACACATACACCTGCGCCTCGAACCCGGTATGAGGAGCAATCGACCCCGGAGCAGCCAACACCTGACCACGCTCCACCTCAGTCTTCCCCACCCCACGCAACAACACCCCCACATTATCACCAGCACGACCCTCATCCAACAACTTCCTAAACATCTCAACACCAGTAGCAACCGTACCCCGAGTATCACGCAAACCAACCACCTCAACAGCCTCACCAACCCGCAACACACCCTGCTCAACCCGACCAGTCACCACCGTACCCCGACCAGTAATCGAAAACACATCCTCAATCGGCATCAAAAACGGACGCTCCACATCCCGAACCGGCACCTCAACATACTCATCAACCGCATCCATCAACTCCATAATCCCATCACCAGCACCCGAATCACCCCCCAACGCCAACAACGCAGAACCCCGCACCACCGGCACATCATCACCCGGAAACTCATACTCCGTCAACAAATCCCGAACCTCCAACTCCACCAAATCCAACAACTCCAAATCATCCACCAAATCACACTTATTCAAAAACACCACAATCCTCGGCACACCCACCTGCCGAGCCAACAACACATGCTCACGCGTCTGCGGCATCGGACCATCAACAGCCGACACAACCAACACCGCCCCATCCACCTGAGCCGCCCCCGTAATCATATTCTTAATATAATCCGCATGCCCAGGCAT
>CAYWGY010000107.1:4463-6442 GCA_964458055.1 uncultured Acidimicrobiaceae bacterium
CACATGCGCATAATGCCTCAACCCAGTCTCATACTCCACATGCGCAATCTGAATCGTAATCCCACGCTCACGCTCCTCAGGAGCACGATCAATATCATCAAACCCAGTAACAACATTCTGACCACCAACACGCTCAGACAACACCCGCGTAATCGCAGCAGTCAAAGTCGTCTTACCATGATCAATATGACCCATAGTCCCCACATTCAAATGCGGCTTCACCCGCTCAAACCTCACCTTACCCACAACCAACAACCCCCTTTCTAATACCTACCGGACCTGAGGTGAAGGATCTCCTCACAAATGGCCTCAGGCACATCTTGGTAGGCCTTGAATTGCATCGAATACGTTGCTCGCCCCTGCGTCCTGGAACGGATGTCGGTGGCAAAGCCGAACATTGCAGCCAGAGGCACTGCCGCGGTGATGATCCGGGCGGCGCCCCGCTGGTCGGTTTCTCCGATCCGGCCCCGTCGCGCGGAAATGTCGGCGATCACGTCTCCCATGTACTTCTCGGGAGCGACCACCTCAACTTCCATCACCGGCTCCAGTAGCTTCAGGCCCGCCTTCTGGGCGGCGGCGCGAACTGCCATGGAACCGGCTATCCGGAAAGCCAATTCGGAAGAATCTACGTCATGATGGGAACCGTCCACCAGGGTAACCCTCATGTCCACCACCGGGTAGCCGGCCAGAATGCCCCCGTCCAACGCCTCCTGGATACCGGCAGCGACAGCCGGTATGTACTCGCGTGGTATGCGACCGCCGGTGATCTTGTCCACAAACTCGTATCCCCCACCGGGACCGGTGGGTTCGATATCGATCTTCACATGGCCGTACTGGCCCCGTCCGCCGCTCTGGCGCACGTAACGGCCTTCTACCCCGTCGACGGCCGACGCCACAGTCTCCCGGTACGCCACCTGGGGCTTACCGATATTGGCGGCAACCTTGAACTCGCGAACCAGGCGATCGACGAGCACCTCGAGGTGGAGTTCACCCATCCCGGCTATGATGGTCTGACCGGTCTCTTCGTCGCTCCTAACCAGGAATGTCGGATCTTCCTCGGAGAGCTTTTGCAGGGACTCGGAGAGCTTGTCCTGGTCTACCCGGGTGCGGGGTTCGATGGCCACCCATATCACAGGGGCGGGGAATGCCATGGACTCCAGGCTTATCGGTGAGTCGATGGCGCTCAAGGTGTCCCCGGTGGTGGTGTTGCGCAGCCCTACCGCAGCGACTATGTCTCCGGTGTACACATCCAGGACGTCCTCGCGGTGATTGGCATGCATCCGGAGAAGACGGCCCAAGCGTTCCTTCTTGTTGGTTGCCGTATTGAGAACCGCCTTGCCTTTCGAAGCGGAACCTGAATAGACACGGAAATAGGTGAGCTTCCCCACATGCGGGTCGCTCATGATCTTGAAAGCCAGGGCCGTGAACGGCTCGTCATCACTGGCTCCACGTTTCAACACCTGATCGGGACTCTTGGGGGAGAATCCCTGGACCGGTGGCATGTCAAGGGGACTGGGAAGGTAGTGGACTATGGCGTCCAAGAGAGGCTGCACACCCTTGTTCTTGAAGGCCGCCCCGCACAGCACCGGGGTGAACATCTGCTGTAACACCCCGACCCGAACAGCCGCTCGTATCTCTTCGGGAGTGATGTAGAGGTCCTCCAGGAATTTGATCAATAGCTTTTCGTCCACCTCGGCCACCTGCTCCAGCAACTGGGCCCGGTACTCGTATGTCAGATCCACCATCGAGTCGGGGATCTCCTTGGTGTCCCAGCGGCTACCGTCGTCTGCCTTCCACTCGTGCACTTTCATCTCCACGAGGTCGATGACGCCCCGGAAGTCGCTCTCCTCTCCCACCGGGAGTTGCAGGACGAGCGGCGTGGCATTAAGGCGGGTACGGATCGACTCGACATCGGCGTAGAAGTCGGCGCCCACCCGGTCGAGTTTGTTGATGAAACAGATGCGGGGCACCTCATAGCG
>CAYWGY010000107.1:6452-9042 GCA_964458055.1 uncultured Acidimicrobiaceae bacterium
TGATCATGCCAGATACAGGTGGTGGCGGCGGAGGTGATGGTGATGCCCCGCTCCTGCTCCTGGGCCATCCAGTCCATGGTGGCAGCGCCGTCATGCACTTCGCCGATCTTGTAGTTGCGGCCGGTGTAGTACAGAATGCGTTCGGTCAGAGTGGTCTTGCCGGCGTCGATGTGGGCCATTATTCCGATGTTGCGCGTCCGGCTCAGGGGCACCTGGCGCATGCGCAGGAGGCGACTTGCACGGTCAGCAGCCACAGCAATGCCTCTTACCAGCGGTAATGGGCGAAAGCCTTGTTGGACTCCGCCATCTTGTGCATGTCTTCCCGGCGCTTGAAGGCAGATCCGCTGTGGTTGGCGGCATCAAGTATCTCCCCGGCCAAGCGAAGAGCCATGGTGGGCTCGCGCCGTTGGCGGGCGTACCCGACCAGCCACCGGATTGCCAGGGTCCTGGCCCGGTCCGGGCGGACGTCCATGGGTACCTGGTAGGAGGACCCCCCCACCCTTCTGGATCGTACTTCCATCTGGGGCTTGAGATTCTCGATGGCCCTCCTGAGAACATTGACCGGATCCTGCCGACTCCGTTGTTCAACACGTTCAAGAGCCGAATAGACGATCTTCCTGGCCAGGTCCTTCTTGCCTTTCCAGAGGACCTTGTTTATCACTCGGCTTACCAGGACATTCCGGAACACCGGATCGGGATCGACCTTTCTCTTGGAGGCGGCGGCCCTTCTCATCGGCTTCTCCTCGTTCCATACCGGGACCGCGCCTGGCGCCGGTCGGGGACTCCGGCAGCGTCAAGAGTTCCCCTAATGACCTTGTACCGCACCCCCGGAAGATCACGCACCCGGCCGCCCCTCACCAAGACGATGGAGTGCTCCTGAAGGTTATGCCCCTCGCCCGGGATGTAGGCAGTCACCTCTATACCGGAAGACAACCTGACACGGCACACCTTTCGCAACGCGGAGTTGGGCTTCTTCGGGGTGACCGTGTACACGCGAGTGCATACTCCCCTCCTCTGAGGGGCCCCGGCCAGGCCGGCCGTCTTGGTCTTCTTCTTCTTTGGTTTGCGCCCGCGGCGCACCAATTGCTGGATCGTCGGCATCAGCTTCCTTTACCGGTAAAAGGGGCCCACGCGCAGCAGAGACCCTTTTACTTCCTTCTGGTTTTGACCGCACCGGAGGACACTCCGGTACCGGGTCAGGCGGAGAGCCCTAGGAGGCGGCTCGAGGTACTAAGACCACAACGGTCGATTATAGACACCCGGCTCTGGAGCGCAAAACCCAAATCACCGCCGAACGTCGCCGTATTCCCCGTCCTGCGGTGCGCCATGATGGGGTGTGTGATACCACTGCCGGCGTCTGGGACCCAGTCGAACCCAGATCCAGACCAGTCCCCAAACCAGGGTGAGGGGATACCAGACCAAGTGAGGGCGCACTGCATCCACCCGCCAGAGAGCCAAGACGGGACGAACCGCCAACCATGTCGCCCACACGAGCCAGACGGGCCAAGAGAAGGGGAAGCTCCATCCCCACACCACTGCCGATGTCCCCAGCGCGGCGGCGGCCAGGAAACGGAGAGAACGTCCGGGAACGACCAGTCGCAGGGCCAGGCGGAACAGTGGCAGGGACCGGCGAGAGAGAGCTGCCCCCAGAAGTCTCCCCGCCCACTGCCTCCTCACTCCGGTCCTCCCTTGTGCCCACCTTCGCCGCTGTCCCACCGCCGCAGCCAGGCTGACCGGCTTCTCATCGCTGACCCGGGCCTCAGGCAGGTAGATCACCTGATGGCCCCCCAGCACCAGTCTCACGGTGAGATCCAGGTCCTCTGTGAAAGATCCGCTCCACCCACCAACTGCCCCCAGCGCCTCCGAGGTAACGCAGAATCCCGTTCCTCCCAACTCCACGGGGCGACTCCGGGCAGTGCTCCTCCTGTAGATCATCTCCCGGGCCATCCAGTCGCCCAAGCCGGCAGCCGTGGCGATCGGGGAACTCCCCATATTGGAGGGAAGCACGGATGCCTGCACGACCTGGGCGCCTCTCCCCAGGGCCAGGGCAAGACGGGCGAGAAAGTCGCTTTCCACCCGATTGTCGGCGTCCAGAACCACCAGGGCCTCCCGCGGGGACAGGGGCTCTCGGTCAAGATGCCATCTCAAGAGTTCTCCCTTGCCTTCAGGGCCGGACCGTCGTTCGGCCACCCTTGCCCCTCCCCTCGCGGCCGCGGCGGCGGTGGCGTCCGAACAGCGGTCCGCCAACACCCACACCGCATATGAATCCGGCGGGAAGTCCTGGGCTCTGAGATCGGACACCAGGGACCCGACAACCTTCTCCTCGTCATGGGCCGGGATCACCACCCGCAGCACCCTCCCGGGATCACGGTCGGAGGCTGAAGGGGAGTCGGCGTCAGACACGGGACAGGCGAAGGCTCACATCCACAGCCGGGGCGGAGTGAGTGATCCACCCGGTGGAGATGATGTCCACTCCGGTCTCGGCGACCTCCCGGACATTCCCGGGAATAATGCCCCCACTCGCCTCGAGCCTCACCCTACCGCCGACTCTCCGGACCGCCTCGGCCATCTGCGAGGGGGCCATGTTGTC
>CAYWGY010000108.1:0-777 GCA_964458055.1 uncultured Acidimicrobiaceae bacterium
CGAGGTCACCCCGCGGAAGGTGTCGATCTGTGCTGCCGTCTCGGCGTAGAAGTCCTCCGGAGACCTGGGCCAGATGTCTCGGATCTCCATGTTCTGGAGGCGAAGGTACGACTGGTTCAAACAGGTCCACATCTCGGCGGAGATGTGGTGGCGCATCTGGCGGGCGTTCTCCCGTCCCTGGGCGAAGCAACTGCGTATCGAGTCGGGGTTGGTGGGCTCGAAGGTAAGGTCGTCAGCCAGCGCGTACGAGTCAACAAGCGTGAACAGGTCGTCGCTGTCGAGTTGGAGCGCGCCGCTGAGCGGTTCCCGTTCCAATGCCCCGTATATGCGGTGCCATCCGAAGTAGATGTCCAGGGCCGGGCTGTCGACGAGGGACTCGGTCTGCTGGCGGAGCAGCCTGGAAAGGTGGCCGGCTCTCTCCAGGTAGCGGCCCATCCAATACAGCCCGGCGGCGCTTCTCGACAGCATCTTTCGATCAGTCGTCCAGTACCCAGAAGTCCTTGCCGCCCCCGCCCTGGCTGGAGTTGACCACCAGGCTCCCGCGACGCAGGGCGATGCGGCAGAACGCCCCGGGCACGATTCGGGTCTGGGTGCCGGTCAGGATGAACGGCCGCAGGTCCACGTGTCGCGGCTCCAGGCGACCCTCGATGAGGCAGGGCGCACGTGACAGGGCCAGGGTGGGTTGGGAGATGTAGTCGGCGGGGTCCGCTCTCAGCAACGCGGCGAATTCGTTGCGCTCCGTGGCCGTCGAGTGGGGTCCGATCAGCATCCCGTACC
>CAYWGY010000108.1:787-8900 GCA_964458055.1 uncultured Acidimicrobiaceae bacterium
CGCGCTTCACGATGAGCTTGTCCAGGTTGTCGAGGGTGTACTCGAGGTCTTCGGGGCGCCTGCATAGGTAGGTCTCGACATTCTGGAGGATCGGCTCCTCACCCAGGTAGTAGCGGATCATGTCGGGGACGTAGGCGTAGACGCTCTTGTCATCCGCCACGCCGGTTCCGGGAGCGTTGACGACCGACACGTTCCCGAGCCGGGCGGCATGCAACAGGCCCGGGACGCCCAGCAGCGAGTCGGGGCGGAAGACCAGGGGATCGAGATAGTCGTCGTCGACGCGCCGGTAGATCACATCGACTCGTTTCAGCCCGGAGGTGGTGCGCATGTACGCGTAGCCGTCCTCGACCAACAGGTCGCGGCCTTCCACCAGGTCGGCGCCGATCTGGCGCGCCAGGAACATGTGCTCGTAGAAAGCCGAGTTGTAGATGCCGGGGGTCAGCAGCGCCATGGTCGGATCGGACCGGCCCCCGGGGGCCAGTTCCCGCAGGGTCCGGGCGAGGATGAGTCCGTAGTTCTCGATGTCGCGCACCCGGGAAAGCCGGTACAGGAGGCGGTGGGCCGACTTGGTCGCCTTGCGGATGGCGAGCATGTACGAGACGCCCGAAGGGACCCGCAGGTTGTCCTCGAGCACGCGAAAACCGTCGTTGGTCCGCACCAGGTCGGTCCCGCAGACTCCCACCCACACGCCGTGGGGCGCCTTGAATCCTCTCATCTCCAGGCGGTACTGGGGACAGTCCCGCACCATGTCCGCCGGTATCACTCCGTCGGCGATGATGCGGGCCTCGCCGTAGATGTCCTCCAGAAAGCGATTGAGAGCCGAGAGTCGCTGTTCCAGGCCGGCCGTGAGTTCGCTCCATTCGCCGGCGGACATCACCCGGGGAACGCAGTCGATGGGGATGATGCGTTCGGTTTCCTCATCGTCGCCGTAGACGGTGAAGGTGATCCCCTCGTTGGTGAACGATCGGGTTACCCACTCGCCGATGGCGCCCAGATCGGCGGATGACATCGACTCCAGCGTGTCGTGCAGGTCCCCACAGTGGGGGTGCGGTGTGCCCTCGGATGCGAACATCTCATCGAAGACGGCCGGATCGAGATCGTAGGAGTCGAAATTCACACCCACCCCGCTCCTGCGATGTTGCGTCCGGTTAGAGGGGCTGACACACCTTCCCGTCCCTTCCCTCCGGTCGTCGAACCGGACTTGGACGCCATCTCAGCTGACACAGGACCCACCAATGCACTCATGAATGCCTGTGACAATACCGAACTTGGCCCCGACGCGCCTCCCAGCCCATGAAGCGAGATCGGGTGGTGATCGCGAGCGGATACCCGCGGCGGGGCCGATTGCGATCCGGGCCGCCGTCGGGAAGCAGGTGTCGGAATCTGCGCCGCGGAGGCGCGGGGAGTCACCCCGGGATGCTTCGAGGGCGCCATCATCCTGGTTCTGCCTTATCTGGTTGGAGACACCATCAGGATGGAACCGGTCGGTCTTGTCCGTGCCGTGGCGGGGATGACACGGAGGGGTCTTGGGCGATGTTGCCGGGTGCGGGCCCGGTTTCCCGGCATTCTCCGCACCTGGGATTACTGTTGGCCCTACGGCGAGCCACAGCGTTGACCGCCCATAAGGCGGACTTGTGGCCCGCCGTCGTGAAAGGTACACCTGGTCGGGCGAAAAACCTTGCGGAGAGAAACGTGATCATCCTGGCAAACGGCAAGACGACCGAGGTTCCCCACCGGACCGACGACACCGAGAGTCTGTGGGTGCGAATCGGCGACCTCCCCCGCGCCACCGGCTGGCAGATGAAGCTGCACGGCATGTGCCTGGGCGACCTGTGCGTGCCGCTGCCGCAGAACAAGCTGTAGGAGTGGATCGCCGACGCCGACGACCGGGTGTGGCTGTGCTACTCGGAATTCGCGGACATGATCGGCCAGAAGCATGTGCGCGACGGCGACGTGTGGAGCCTGGGTTCGGTGCCCGAAGTGCGTCGAACCGGGTTGGATTCCGCAATCGCGCCCGATTTCGAGGTGACCGAACGCAACGGGAACACGCTGCGGCTCTCGGACCTGCGAGGGCGCAAGGTCGTGCTGTTCACCTGGTCATCGTGGTGAGGGTGTCGCTTCAGCCTGCCGGTCTGGCAGGAGTTGTACGAATCCATCGGTCCGGACCGGTTCGAGTTGATCAGCGTGGCGCAGGACTCGGGAGGCCCCAAGGCCGTGGACAAGTGGTTCGACCGGGCCTCGCCCACTTTCCGGTGTGTCACTGATCCGACCCACCAGATCAGCTCCCTGTTCGGTTGGGTGAACGTGCCGTCGGCCGCGTGGATCGACGAGGAAGGCAGCATCGTTCGCAGCAACGAAGGGACGTACCCCGGTGAGATCACCATCGGGTTCGGCCTGGGAAAGGTCCGCACCGGCGACAACGCCTTCGCGATGGCAACCCGCGACTGGATCGAACGGGGCGCCGAAAGCGAGTTCGTGTGGTCGAGCGGGGAGTTGGCCCGCCACCTCAAGCCCGTCGACGATGACAAGCTGGTGGCGGAAGCCACGTTCAAGCTGGCATTGCACTTCGAGGCGGTGGGCGACAGCGAGCGTGCGTTGAACCACTTCGCCGCAGCACAACACCTGGCGCCCGACAACTGGAACTACCTGCGCCAGGGCTGGACGCACAAGGGACTGCTACATGCCACCTTCCAGGTGCTGAAGCGGACGAACCACCTGCGCAAGAACACCGACAAGAGGTTCTATGACCCCAAGGGTCTGCCCGGTGAGGACGAGCGCCGGTTCTCCGATCCCGAGTGGTTGTGGACGCCGGCCGTGAGGCGGCTGAAGGAACTGATCCGCCGTTAGAAGGAAGAGACGCCGCCAACTTGAGGTTCCCACGTAGGCATGGGCAGGCGCCCCGCGAGCGTTTCAGGTCTCGGGACGGTCAGGGATGAGCACCCAGCGGGTGCGGGTAACGGGGGTGGCGGAGGGCCAACATGGAGCCTGGCTGTCTCCGGAATATCAAACTCGCGGAATGGTCTGTTGAGCCCGGGCTTTGGAGCTGGGAATCAACAGACCACTGGCGGATGCGGCGTCCTCTCACCTCGACTCGAGGCGATCAGCCGGACACGTTGACGATCGGCGCCTCGCCTGAGGGCCGACTCTATCGGGAGTAGGCCCGAGCCCTCCGGCTGTTCCGGTTCCGCCCCTGCGGACGGCTTCGCAATGCCCGTTGACCATTGCGATTCACCTTCCTGGAGTTGTTTTGCTTGCCTTGGGGACCGGTCTTTTTGCGTCCGCTCGCCGGCCGGCTCTGAGCCTTCCGGCCATTCCGGTTCTCGGTCCCGGAGGACGCAGGGACCTCTCCGTTGTGAAGGGGTCGGTCGGGGCTGGTGATGGGTTCTTTCAGGTTGAGTTGACGCTGGATCCGTTTTGCGCGGGCGACCTGGTCGGGCTGGATCAGCGATACCACCAGCCCGGACCGCCCGGCGCGGGCGGTGCGACCCGAGCGGTGAAGGTAGGCCTTCTGATTCTCCGGCGGGTCAAAGTGAATGACTGTAGCCACCCCTTCAACATGGATGCCCCGTGCGGCAACGTCCGTGGCCACCAGGGCCTGGATCTGGCCGTTGACAAATCCCCGGAGCGTGCGAGTGCGGCGGTTCTGCGCGTGACCACCGTGTATGGCGGCGGCCTTGACTCCCCGCTGTGCGAGTTGGCGCGCCAGCCGGTCCGATCCGTGCCGGGTCCGACAGAACACGATCGTCGACCCCTCGGATGCGATCAGGTTGACACACGCAGCGATCCTCTCCGTCTTGGCGACCCTCCAGAAGCGGTGGTCGGCGGCCTCGATGTCCGGTGTGGGCTCTCCAACCCGGTGAGTGACCGGGTGATGTTGATAATCGCGGGTGAGCTTTGCCACGTCACGATCCAGAGTCGCCGAGAACATGAGAGTCTGGCGATGAGGGGAGGTCTGATCCAGAAGACGCCTCACGGAGGGGAGGAACCCCATGTCGGCCATGCGGTCGGCTTCGTCGATCACCACCTGGTCCACCTCGTGCAGACTTACCTCATTGCGGTTGATCAGGTCTTCGAGCCGGCCGGGGCAGGCCACAAGGATCTCCACACCCTGTTGCAGTCGTTTTCTCTGGGCGCCGTATCCCACGCCGCCGTAGATCACCCCCACCCGGACCCGACCGGACAGAGCGCCTATTTCTGCGGCGATCTGGCTGGCAAGTTCACGGGTTGGTGACAGGACGAGGGCTCGGGGCCGTCTGGACCTGGCTCTGGCGGCGTTGGCGACCAGCGGGATGCCGAAGGCGAGCGTCTTGCCGGAACCGGTGGGGGCGCGTCCGCAGATGTCGGCGCCCTCCAGGGCGTCGGGGATGGTCACGGTTTGGATGGGGAAGGGCGTGCGGATGCCGGATCGCTCGAGTGACTGGCAGATGGACTTGGGCACGCCAAGTTGGGCGAAAGTGGGTGACATGGGTTCTCCTCTCCTGTGCGAAGGCACTGGATGCGTTGATGCCTATGGAATCGTCGGCGAGGCAACAACACGGTATTCGGGTGGCTTACACAGGATCAGCGCCGAACTTGGCTGCGAACACGACCAGTCGGTATTGACTGGGCAAAAAGGAAGGTTACCAGGGTCGCCCACATTCTCGGCATCCACGGAATTTCGAGGAATCTGGACGGGCTGCGGGCCGGCACCCGGAGCCTCCCGGACTTGGCTTCGGCGTCAACGGCGTTCAACCCTTTGTCGGCTGGCTGGTCGCCCGCGGGAAGCGGTGTGCTATGACTCCCGGGGCGAGTCGTTATTGAACATCCAGTTGATGCCGTACTTGTCGGTGCAGGCGCCGAAGTAGGCGCCCCAGAAGGTGTCGCCCAGGGGCATGGTGACTGTTCCGCCCTCCGAGATCTTGTTGAACAGGTCCTCTGTCTGCTCGCGGCTCTCCGTTTGATAGGAGATGGAGAAGTTGTTTCCCATCTCGACGGGGGGCGCGAAAGCGCTGGGAACGTCGCTGCCCATGAGTGTGACGCCCCCCATGGCATAGGAGACGTGCATGACGCTGTCCATCTCGTTGTCCGGCAGACCCATCGGGTCGGGCATCTCACGGAAGGTGGAGAAGGAGTCGAATTCGCCGCCGAAGACCGAGCGGTAGAACTCGAAGACCTCGCCGCAGTTGCCGTTGAAGTGCAGGTACACGTTGAGCGCCATGGAGTCCTCCTGGTCGGGGCCGATTGTCGCCGTTCAGCTTATCAGCCGGGGAAGACTCACAGTTCCAGCAGAGCCTGCTCGACCACCTCGGGCAGGGCGGGGTGGATGTAATACTGGCCGCGGGCCATCTGGTCGACGGTCAGGTCGAAGTGCATGCCCTGGATGAGTTGTTGGATCAAGGTGGGTGACTGCGGGCCGATGATGTGAGCGCCGATGAGCCGGCGCGTCTCGGCATGGGCGATGACCTTGGCCACGCTTTCGGTGTCCTCCATCGCCCAACCGTAGGCGGCGGCGCCGTAGGGTTGGACATGGCTGACGTAGGGTATGTCCCGGCTGCGGCACTCGCGCTCGGTGAGACCCACGCTGGCGATCTGGGGATAGCCGAACACCGCATGGGGGATGAACCGGTGGTCGACGGTGGCCGGGTCGGCCGGGTCGGTGAGATTGTGGCGCACCACCCGAGCCTCGTGGTTGGCGACATGTTTCAGTTGCACCGGGTTGGTGATGTCGCCCAGAGCCCACACGCCCTCGACGTTGGTCCTGAGCTGTGCATCGGTGATGACGAATCCGCGGCCGTCGACGGCGATTCCCCCCGCCTGCACATCGAGTTGATCGGTGTTCGGCCTCCTGCCGGTCGCCACCAGCAACTCGTCACCCCGCACTTCCACGGAGTTGCCATCGCTGTCACCCACGTTGAGCACCACTTCGCCTCCTTCCCGGCGGGCTCCGAGCAGGCGGGTGTGCATGCGCACGTCGAAGCGGCGAGCGTACGAAGCGGTGAACCGGCTGCTGATGTCGTGGTCCTCCCGTCGCAGGAAGGTGTCGCCTTCGAGCCGAAGGCGCCCATCACGCCTCCTAACTCGGCTGCTATGTAGCCGGCGCCGATCACCAGCAGTCGCTCGGGCAGGTCGTCGAGGCGCATGACGGTGTCCGACGTGTGGTACCCGCATTCGGCCAGGCCCGGCACCGGGGGCGCTGTGGGACGCCCGCCGGCCGCCACCACGATCCGGTCGGCGGTGATGACCTCGTCGCCGACGGCCACCTGCTTGTGGCCGACGAACCGTCCGCTGCCGGCGTAGACGGTGACGTTGGGGAGTTCCTCCCGGTAGGTGCGGCCCCCTTCGGCGATGGGGTCGATCCGGCCGAAAATGCGATCACGGATGGCGGGCCAGTCGGCGCCGTCGAAGCGGGTGCGGACTCCCAGGCGCTCGCTGTCGGAGGCCAGTTCGGCCATCTCGGCGGCGTAGACGAACATCTTCGACGGAATGCACCCCACGTTCAAACAGGTCCCTCCGAAGGGACCCCGCTCCACAACCGCGATCTTCCACCCGTCGTGTTCGGGTCCGATCACAGAGTTACCCGAACCGGTGCCGATGATCATCAGGTCGAAGTTGCGCACTGGACTGTCCTATCTCAAAGATCGGGGCAGGTGTCTCCCGGTCTGGGCACATTGTAGGTTTGCCCGCCGGCCCCACAGGTCGTCAGGCCGGGATCCGGGGGACTCTCCGAGATGACACGTGGTCCGTTGTCGTGGCCACGACCCGAGGCTGTGTCATAGAATGAAACGGCAATCATGACGATGGAAGCCTTCGAGAGGGAAGTGGAAGACCGGTTCAGGGTGGTGAAGGGTCTCTACGGAGACCGCCTGGACGAAGAACAACTGGCCGAGGTTCGCAAGGGCGTAGAGACCATAGTCCGTGCGGCCGAGGCCTTGAAGACGGTGAGGCTTCGGGACGGCGACGAACCGTCCTGGGTTTTCACTCCCCACCGCGACGATGACCGGGACAAGGGCTGACGGTCTTGGCGGACAGTCTCGTCTTCACGAGTGTGCGGGAACTCGGGCGGCTCGTCCGCAACCGGGAGGTGTCGCCGGTGGAGCTTGCCGCGCTGTTCCTTGATCGGTTGGAGACGGTGGGTCCCGACTACAACGCCGTCGTGACCGTGACCGGCGAGCGCGCTCTCCGGCAGGCGAGACGTGCCGAACGAGAGATCGCCTCCGGGCGCTACCGGGGTCCGCTGCACGGCATTCCCTATGGCGTCAAGGACCTGTTGGCCACCTCGGGCGGCATACCGACCACCTGGGGCGCGGCGCCCCTGCGTCACCAGACCTTCGACTACGACGCCACCGTCGTCACCAGACTCGGGGCGGCCGGCGCGGTGCTCTCGGCCAAACTGGCCATGGTGGAACTGGCCGGAGGAGCGGGCTACCGCCAACCCGACGCTTCCTTCACCGGTCCGGGCATCACCCCTTGGGACAGGCAGCGGTGGAGCGGCGGGTCCTCCACCGGGTCGGGCGCGGCGACCGCGGCCGGCCTGGTCCCCTTCTCCATCGGCTCGGAGACCATCGGCTCCATTCTCTCTCCGTCCAGTAATTGCGGGGTGGCCGGCCTGCGACCCACATACGGGCGTGTCAGCCGTCACGGAGCCATGGCGCTCTCGTGGACCCTCGACAAACTGGGTCCCCTGTGCCTCACCGCCGATGACTGCGGTCTCGTCCTGGAGGCCATCGCCGGTCCCGACCCGAGGGACCACACGACCGCCGACCGGAGCTTCGTCTACGACGACGCCGACGTGTCCTCGCAGCGGTTCCGGCTCGGTGTCCTGGAGAACGCTTCCGACCATCTCGACGCGCCCACCCGCTCCAACTTCGAGGCCGCCTTGGAGGTGCTGGCGCAGGTGGCCGACATCGAGGAGGTGCGGTTCTCCGACCTGCCGCACCAGGCGATCAACTACACCATCCTGTTCGCGGAGGCGTCGAGCGCCTTCGAGGAGTTGGTGGACGACGGCATGCTGGCAGGGTTGACCGCTCCCGAGGACCACTTCGGTTCCTATCCGCGGGTGGCGGTGCTGGCGAAGGACTACATCAGGGCGATGCGTCTGCGCCGGCTCATGGCGAGGAACGCCGACGAGGTGATG
>CAYWGY010000109.1:0-8824 GCA_964458055.1 uncultured Acidimicrobiaceae bacterium
CCAGGTCAAGATAGATGTGACCGGCGTTCGACCGGCTGAGATTCGAGACCTCTCCCGTAACCCAGACAGGCGTCGCAAACGCCTCACCCAGGGCCCGCTGGATGCAGTCTGCCAGTTCCGACACCGTGTAGGCCTCCGGCGACAATCCGTCGGATGGGTGAGAGAGCAAGGGATCTGGCATGTGGCCTTTCCGGCGCCTGGCCTCCTGACAAACCCATAACTATATAGCCCGGTCGGGTGGGTAGACTTGCCGCCATGCTGAACAGCCTCTCTCGTACGAGGGCTGGTGTCATGGTTTTGGCCTTCCTACTCATCACCGGAGCATGCGGTGGCGATCAGCCGTCCGACGGTTCGCCCACCTCGGGTGCGGCGGCCACCACCGCCGCGGCCCCGACTGCCGATGTCGAGACGTCCTCGGTGGACCAGGAGCCCGCCGACGAGGTGTCCCCGACAACATCCACTCCCTCTGAGGCAACTCCCGGCGAAGAGATTCAGGACCGGCCCGAGGACGAGTCTCCCTCCCAGCCATCAACAACCGTCGGCGCCACGGCAGACCCGGTAGCGGGGACGGTGGAGGGATGCCCTCCCCCTCCCGACACTCCCCCCATCTCCCGTCCCGTCGTTACCGACAACCCTCACGCTCCCCCATCACACTTGCAGAACGCCGTGGCCCCGTGGCCGACGGATTGGTCACTCTCCACCGTGGACGTCTCCGAACTAGGACTCGGCATTCACGCCCCCGACCCCCGTGATCTCATCCCACCCCTGGACCGGCCCGTCTTCGTCGATGTGGCCGCAGCCGGAGACTGGTTGTCCCAACAGGATCCGGGAATGCTCGTTCGCATAGGCGGGCACGCCCGTTTCTACCCGTTGCGAGTCCTGACCCGCCATGAGATCGTCAACGACCGATTCGGCGACCGGCCGGTGAGCGTCACCTACTGTCCGCTCTGCAACACCGCGGTGGCCTTCGACCCGGTGGTGGACGGGACCTATCTGCGCTTCGGCGTTTCAGGGCTGTTGCGCCACTCCGACCTTGTCATGTGGGACCTGGAGACCACCTCCCTCTGGCAGCAGGTCACGGGCGAGGCCATCGTGGGTACCTACGCGGGTGAGACCCTGGAGTACATCCCGTCGGCGATAGTGGCCTTTTCGGAGTTTGCCTCCTTCCATCCGGACGGCTGCGTGCTCGGCCCCGACCAGGAGTTCGGCATCAGCTACGGGGTGAATCCCTATTTCGGCTACTCCTCCTCGACCCGCCCCTTCCTGTACAACGGGGAACTGGACGACCGGCTTCCCGCCCTCTCACGGGTGGTCGGCGTCAGCATCGGTGAGCACGCCAAGGCCTACCCGTTCGCGGACCTGGCTTCCGTGGGCGTGATCAACGACACCCTGGGAGACACCCCGATCGCGGTGATGTGGGGCGCTGCCCACACCGCCGACGCCCTGGACGATTCCAGCATCCCCAACAGCCGACCGATCGGCACCGGAGTGGCCTTTCTGACCGGCGCCGATGAGGGAACCCTCACCTTTTCGGTGGCCGGGGAGGACCTGTTCACCGACGATCTAACCGACAGCACCTGGAATCTTCTGGGTCAGGCCATAGACGGTCCCCTGGCGGGAACCCAACTGGCCTTCGCGCCTCACCGCAACGAGTTCTGGTTCGCCTGGTTCGCGTTCTTCGGCCCGACCGGGGAACTTTGGGCAGCCTCCTAGAGAAGCCGGTAGGCCGGCCAGCGCCTCCCGCCGTCTCCGACCAGGGGGAGGTCCATCAAAGAGCCCGATCCAAAGCCCGGATGAGGCGATCGATCTCGTTTTCGGAGGTGTAGTGGATGAAGGACAGTCTCAGGACCCCCGGATCCGACGCTATGCCCATGCCTTCGAGAAGGCGGGGTGCGTAGAAGTCCCCCGCGCCCACCATCATGCCGCTGTCCAGCAGCGATCCGGCCACCGCTCCCACCGAGCGTCTCGCAGGGAGGAGAGCCACGGTGGGCGCCCTGCCGGCAGCATCCTGGGGACCCAAGACCCGCACATCGTCACGATCCCGCAGGTAGCCCAGCAGGCGGTCCAGCAGATTCCGCTCGTGGGTCTGGAACATGTCGTGGACAAAGCGGCCCCGCTCCACCGGGACGCCCGGATCACCCCCGTGATGGGCATAGATGTCTTCCAGGTAGTCCACGATCCCCGCACACGCCGCCACCTGGGCATGGTCCGGCCCGGCGGGAACCAGCTTCAGGTGCGGTTTTGCGGAAAGGAAGAAGTGGCTCTCGTTCCCGAGACGCTCAGCCAACTCCCGGCGCACGAACATTACGCCCTGGTGAGGACCCCAGGTCTTGTATGCGGAGAACAGGTACACATCGGCACCCAGAGAACCCAGATCGGGCAGCCCGTGAGGAGCGTAGGACACCCCGTCCACCACCACCTCAGCCCCCACCTCCGAGGCGAGAGACGCCACTTCTTCGACGGGGTTGACAGCGGCCACCACGTTGGAGGCGTGCGGGAAGGCCACCAAACGGGTTCGGTCTGTAAGCAATTCCTCGAGATCGGTGACGTCCAATGTGCCCTTTTCGGGATCGACCCGCCACTCCCGGACCGTGATCCCGGTCTGGCGAAGACGCCTCCACACCCCGGCGTTGGCCTCATGGTCCTGGGTGGAGGCCACGATCTCGTCCCCCTCTCTCCACATCGACCGGAAGGCACGGGCCAGGACGTAGGTGTTCTGGGAGGTTGAGGGCCCGAAGTGGATCTCGTCGGATCCCACACCCATCCACGCGGACAGCCGACGGTAGGAGAGTTCCATGGCCTCGGCGGCCCGGACGGAGACCGGGAAAGGGTAGCCAGGCTGAACCTTGGTGTGGCGGTAGAAACCCGTAAGACGCTCTATGACCTGCCGGCAGGCGTACGAGCCTCCCGCGTTCTCGAAATGGGCCCACCCTTCCAGGCGCCGGTCGGAGAATGCCGGAAACTGGCTGCGGGCGTACTCGACGTCAAGGGATTTCAAGGAGGCCTCCATACATTATTGCCACCACCCTAGTTTGCCAGGCCGACAGCGCCCGGGACGGCTTCCACCCTTGTGTGTAGACCCGGGACGGAAGGGAGACCGACCTCTGCTACCCGCAAAAGGGGCAGCCCATCATCAGGTACCACCGCCCCCGCCCGGTAGGCTGAGGTCGACCGCCAATGGAGGCAACCACCCTGGATCTCTCTGATCGGATTACCGGAGGACTCCTGGGTGTGGCGGCGGGCGACGCCCTGGGAGCGACCCTCGAGTTCATGACGCCCTCCGCTATCAAACGCCAACACGGCGTGCACCGCGAGATAGTCGGGGGCGGACCCTTCCGGTGGCGACCCGGACAGGGGACCGATGACACCGACCTCACCTGGGCTGTGCTGGCAGCCTACCTCGAGGGCCCCTTCACGCTGGAGGAGGCAGCCGGCAACATGGTCGCCTGGTACCAAACAGGGCCCCGGGATATCGGTGGCGCCACCGCTGAGTCCCTGGGGCGCCTGAACCGAACCGGCGATCCCAGAACAAGTGGGAACACCGCAGAATCCTCTTGCGGGAACGGTTCGCTGATGAGGTGCATCCCCACCGCCTTGGCCCGTCCCGACGCCGCTCTACGCCGCCGGGAACTGGCCGAGGTCTCGGCGGTCACTCATGCCCACGTTCGCTGCACCCACAGTTGTATCGCCTACGGAGAGATCGTCAACGCCCTGCTGGAAGCGGCAAAGGTGCCGGAAGCCCTGGCCGCCGCCCGTGCACTGGACCTCCATCCCGATGTCCTGGTCGCCCTGGATGTCGACCCGCGGCTGCGGGTTGACCGGTTGCGAACCTCCGGCTACGTGATCGACTCTCTCGGTTGCGCCGTCTGGGCAATCCAACAGGAGATGTCATTCGAAGAGGTCATCGTGGCCCTGGTCAACCGCGGGCGGGACAGCGACACCACCGGCGCCATCGCGGGAGGACTCGTCGGCGTACTTCAAGGAACCGAGGCCATACCCTCGCGGTGGCGGGAGAGGCTCGAATATCACGACCGTCTGGTGGCGGCCGTCCCCCGTCTCCTGGCTCTCCGTGGTGTGACGCCTTCACACCAAGGTCACTAAAAGGTCCCCGTTTCCCGCTGACCTCCTTCACCAACACCGGCGCCTATTCTGTATCCCCGTTTCAATCGTGCCAGGTCCGCAAAGAACCTGGGCAGCAGGACCCTGGGAATGCGATGACCGTAGATAATGGCCGCCACCCCCACCGCCGCCAGGGTCAGGTTCAACGCATCCCTGTCCTCTGTGCCCAGAGTCCAGAGAAACCAACCGTACGCCATCCCCTGCAACAGCATTCCGGACGCCAGGCTGTGGACGATGAAGAGCAACCCGCCAAGGATCAACACCGGGATGAGCCACAGGACGGGAACGTATCCACCCAGAACCATCCCCCCCATCAATCCCACCCCCATCATGCCGTCGAAGACAGGGTCCCACCATGCCAATCGGGTCTCTCCGGCCGCCCGCCGGGCCAGGAATCCGTCCAGGCAGTCTGTGATCCAGCAGCAAATCAGGAGAGCGGCCGCCTGGAACAACTGGGCGGTGGCAATCGCCATGAGGAGCAGGACAGAGAGTGGAAAACGCGCGAGCGTAAAGGTGTCGGCGGCTCGGGCAATCACCATCGTGGCCATGACACCTCTCCTCCAAAGGGCTCCGCTCCTTCCGGTTTATCCTAGACCCGCCAACTCGAACAGTCTTGCCCTCACCGGACACCACCGTGGCGCCTTGACAATCAATGACAGCCACCGGTCTCCGGAGCCGTGAACACACAGTCCGCAACGGCCCTCCGGCAAAGCCCGAGTGTCAGAGGCGGGTCGGGGGAAGACGTTTCGCTCATTCGAAGTACTCGTCCTCGTGGAAGCGGGTCCATGAGTCGAAGACCGGGAAGGGGAGGGGCAACACCTCTTCCGGATCGTTTATTCGAAAGGAAATCCCCTCGCGGTCGAAGACGTCCCTGACGGAGATAGAAACGCCGCCAGTCTCCAAACAACTCTCACACACCGTGGGCAGGGTCCGCCGGGACTCCGGCTCGTTCAGCACAAGCGTCACTTCCGACTCACGACTCCCGCTCCACACCTGATAGTTTTCCGACGATATCTCCCACTCATGGATGGCCCTGTCCCCCTCGGAGAACTGAGCCCAGAGGACCACGCGGTGGTGGCCGAAGAACTCCACGATCACCCCTCTTCTCGAGTTCGATTCCCTGCCGGGATGGAACTGACGAAAAGAACGCCCCCTTAGCTCGGCCACAATCCGCGCCGACTCCTCCTCACCCATGCGGGCGCCGGAAGAGACATCCGGGTCCGAGCAGGCGACCCAGGTCACCGGCGCCAGGGAGGACAGCAAGAGCAGAGACACCCCGAACCGGCGCCAACGGCCTGGGCGAGACTGACCCCTGCACCTGACACCCCGATAACCCATAGAGCCGAGGCTACACACCCACACAACATGGACGCAGGCTGCTCAATGTCCCTGAGCGGAGTATCTCACCTTCCGCATGGTTATCGGCCCACACTCCATGAGAAGGGTCGGTGACAGCGCTAACCTTCACGGGCCATGTTCCCGACCGGGACCCAATCCTGGCTCTAGACGCCCTGGTCCTGGTGGTGGCGATAGCGTTGGACCGTTTTCTGCCCGAACCGCCGGCCCTGATCCATCCCGTGGTCTGGATGGGTCGGGCCATCCACGCCTTCGAACGCCTGGCTCCTTCACAACCCCTGACGGCGTTTCTCTACGGAGGGGCAACCACCATTGCCGTGGTGGGCATCTCCACCGTTGTCACCTGGACACTCATCTCCCTGCTGGCCACACTGGGCCCGGTGGCCTACGTTTTGGGCGGGGCGGTGATCCTCCGCTCCACCTTTGCCGTGGGAGGTCTCTTCGCGGCTGCCGAACTCACCCGGCAGGCCCTCGCCCGGGACCGCCCGGGGATGGCCCGCCGGAGCCTCAGGAACCTGGTCAGCAGGGATCCGTCCCCCCTCACCCCCTCCCTGGTAGCCGCTGCCGCCATCGAATCGGTGGCTGAGAACACAACCGACAGCTTCATCGCCCCTTGGCTGGCTTTCGCGGTGCTGGGAGTGCCCGCAGCGGTAGCCTACAGGGCCGTGAACACCCTGGACAGCATGCTCGGCTACCGGGGCGCCTACGAGTATCTTGGCAAGTTCCCGGCCCGTCTTGACGATCTCGTCAACTATCTCCCCTCGCGGCTGAGCGCCATGTTGATCCTGGCTGCCGGGGCCCTCTCCCGCCTGCCGACCCGCCGGGGATGGAGGATCATGCTAAGGGACCGGTCCAGAACCGCCAGCCCCAACGCCGGATGGACCATGAGCGCCATGGCAGGCCTGCTGGGAACCAGCCTCGAGAAACCCCGGGCCTACCTCCTGGGGGGAGAACTCCCCCCACCCGGTCACGAGGACATCGGCCGGGCCGTGACCGTTGCCAGGGGCACGGCGGCCCTGGCGTTGGTGGCCTCGCTGGCACTGCTCACTCTTCGATATGCCGTCGCCGGCTGACCGGGACAGAGGTGACGTGACCACGGTTCACGGGGGACTCGAGGCCGCCGAATTACGCTCCCTGGGGCTCGACCCTGCCCAACTCCTCGACTTCAGTTCCAATATCAACCCTCTGGGGCCATCCCCCCGTATCAGGAGAGCGGCGGCGAATGCTGATCTTGCCGCCTACCCCGACCGTACCAGCCTGATGCTGAGAGAGGCCCTGGGAGACCGCCTCGGGGTGGCCACCGAATCCATCCTTATCGGCAACGGGTCCACCGAACTCATCCACCTGCTGGCCCGTGCCCGTCTGCGACCGGGGGTCGGTTGCCTGATTCTCACCCCGACGTTCGGGGAGTACCGCGCCGCAGCCGAGATGGCGGGAGGCGCGGTGGAGGAGGTTCGCGCCACCCGGGGCCAGATGTTTCGATGGTCCCCCACCGCGACAGCCCGGGCGATAGAACGCGTCCGACCGGGATTGGTGTTCTTGTGCAACCCCAACAATCCCACCGGCGTCTACCTTGACAGGGACCATGTGACCGGGATACTCCAAGCGGCAGGAGAGGAGAGCCTGGTGGTGTTGGACGATGCCTACGCATCGCTGGCCGATCATCCCTGGGACCCCCTGCAACTCTTTGACCGGGGCAACCTCGCCGTCCTGCGCTCCATGACCAAGGACCATGCCCTGGCGGGAGTGCGGCTGGGATACCTGGTGGCGCGCCCGGACGTGGTTGCGGAGGCATGGAGGCTTCAACCCGCCTGGAGCGTTAACGCCCTGGCCCAAGCTGTCGGTCTGGCGGCCCTTGAGGATGACGAGCACCTGGAAAAGGCCCGGCAGACCATCTCGGATGCCAAGTCCTACCTCTACGCCGCCCTGCGAGACCTCGGAATGGAGTCGACGCCGTCTGCCGCCAACTTCGTGCTGGTGAGGGTGGGAAATGCCGCAGAGATGCGAAGAGCCCTCATGCTCCGGGGGGTGGTGGTGCGAGACTGCGCCTCTTTCGGACTGCCCGACCACATCCGGATCGCAGTGCGGCGCCGCCACGAGTGTGTCCGGTTGGTGGATGAACTCCGGGGGATGCTGAAAGCCGGTGGTTAGAGAACCCGCCCGGGTTTTGATGGTGCAGGGGACGACCTCCCATGCAGGCAAGTCTGTCCTGGCCACCGCACTGTGCCGGATCCTCACCCAGGACGGTCTCCGGGTGGCCCCTTTCAAGGCCCAGAACATGTCCCTCAACTCCTACGCCACTCCCGACGGCGGAGAGATCGGCCGCTCCCAGGCCGTGCAGGCCGCCGCGGCCATGGCCACGCCGCGGGTGGAGATGAACCCGGTCCTGTTGAAGCCGGAAGGAGATCGACGCTCCCAGGTGGTGGTGATGGGACGCCCCCGAGCCGTTGCCTCCCCCCGGGAATACCACCGACTCCAGGCGACTCTGTGGAGCACGGTCACCGACGCCCTGGGCACCCTGCGATCAGAATATGAGGTGGTGGTGATCGAGGGCGCCGGCAGTCCCGCCGAGATCAACCTGAAGGAACACGACATCGTCAACATGAAGGTGGCGCTCCATGCCCGGGCGCCCGTTCTCTTGGTGGGCGATATCGACCGCGGCGGGGTGTTCGCACAGTTGGTCGGGACCATGGCCCTCCTCGAACCCGAGGAGAGAGCCCTGGTGAAAGGACATGTCATCAACAAGTTCCGCGGCGATCCCTCTCTTCTCACCCCTGGTCTCGACTTCCTCGAGGAACGCACCGGCGTCCCGGTGGCCGGGGTCCTGCCCTATTACTCGGACATACACATTCCCCAGGAGGACTCTCTGGGCCTGGAGCCGGGGAACGGCGACCACGGTGACCACGCCGTGGACATCGTGGTAATACGACTGCCGCACATCTCCAACTTCGACGACTTCGACCCTTTGCGCCACGAACCCGGTGTCCGGGTCCGTTACGTGAGACGCGCCCAGGACTTCGGAGACCCCGACCTGGTGATCATCCCCGGCAGCAAGACCACGGTGGCCGATCTCGACTGGCTCCGGGCCACCGGTCTGGCAGATCGGATAGTGGGTCGCCGCCAGCAGGGGACCCCGGTGATCGGCGTCTGCGCGGGATACCAGATGATGGGAGAAGAACTCCTCGATCCGGATTCGGTGGAATCTCCCCGCCCCCGGACCCCGGGACTGGGACTCCTGGCGGTCTCCACCCTGTTTTCCCGGCACAAGGAGACCCACCAGGTGAACGCCCGCGTCCTGGGAGGGCGCGGTCTGCTCGGCGGATGCCGGGAGGCGCCCATCACCGGTTAC
>CAYWGY010000110.1:0-8815 GCA_964458055.1 uncultured Acidimicrobiaceae bacterium
CGTGCTGGTGGACGTGGTGGCGATGTATCACGAGCCCACTGCGGGTGGCGCCTTCGGGCATGTCGATTTCTAGCCGAACTCGCGCAACATCATTCCGGGCCGGGTCGTGTGTACGGTCGACTTTCGCAGCCACGTCCTGGAAACACTCGAGGGGATGGTGGCCGAGGTGCGGGAAAAGGCGCCCGCGCTGTGCGAGGCGCTGGGCAGGGCTCACGTCCTTCGCATGGCAGGGCTTGAGACGCCTCTGCTCATCTTGACGTCGAACCTGCCCAAACCCGGCAGCGAGGGGTGGAAGGCCCTCAAGGCGGTGGGTCCTGGGAGCGTGTTCGACGCCATCGAGATCTTCCATGAGTATGACAGTGTCCGGCTCGAGCACTACGGAAGGGTGGATGGTCTGCGTCCGATCGAAGGCTATTGGACCCGGGAGGAAATCAACCGGGCATTCCCGGGATAGATGGACGGATGGTTGAGTGTGGTCGCCTTCGGTGACGGCCCCCCGGGCTCGACAACCGAAGCCTGAACTGGTGTGCACACTCCGGATGCGGGGGAACGTCTTGGTTTGCCACAAACCTAGCCCTGCATCGCCAAGGCGACCGCCAGCGCGACAACCGTGAGGAAGCCGGGCACCAGTACGAGTCTGGCCGGGCGGAGTGCGGCCCGCCTGCTGTGAATACGGTTTATCACCAGGTCGGTGCGCCTGTTTGATCGCAGCGCCGGCACTCCCGCGAGTATTCCCAGCGTGAGACCCAGACCGTAGAACAGCCCGTGGCTCGGTCCGGTGTGTCCTGTGGCGGCGAGGACGACGCCGAGCGCAGGCAAGGGGGTGATCCTGACGGTCGACAGGGGTAGGCCGGTGTCCAGCCCCCAGCCGAGGACACCGATGGGACCCTTCAGACGCCAGTTGTAGGGGGTCTGCCGTTGTGGTCCCAGGGAGGTTGTCCGGCCGGCCCAGACCCGCGCAGAGTCGACTCCGAGCAGCAGTGTTGCCAGAGCGAGCGCGACGACGGTGGCGTTGTGCTCACCAACGGTTTCCCTGAACCACCCTCCGCCCACATGCACCAGCCATAGAGAGAGCGCCGACGAGGAAAGCACACCCACCACATACACGCTCGTGTCGGTTATCCTGCTCAAGCCGCGATTGGCCACCAGGGTTGGGCCGAACTGGCCCACGAACGATGTTCCTCACGGGCTGTGGCGCTGGAGCCACCCGCCTACGGCCAACACGGCGGCCGTCAGCACCGAGTCCACAATCCGTCAGCCCAAGCTTGCCGGCCGTACATCAACGGTTGTCGAGCACGAGACACTCCACCCGAACGGTTCTCGGCCCCGTCGCCTGCGCGGTCTCGGCTTTCGATGGAGCGTCATCCGGATGGCCTGATTTCCTTCACGATGGGCGGACCGATCCCCTGGTCGTTGTAGGCGCTCACCCGGAAGAAGAACCGACTTCCGCTGCACACTATTTCGTCCGGATCGCAGGGTAGCTCCAAATCTTCCACTCGGCCATTGGTGAACTCGGCCTTGCCGTAGTCGAGGTCGTAGTCCCGACGCCGACTTACGTAGTAGCGGGTTACGGACGACGCTCCAGGGTCGGTGGGAGGCGTCCACTCGAAGGTGATAACGATGAGACTCAGGGCGAAGTGAGCGAAGGTGACTGTGATGCTGGCGGGCGGCCCGGGAGCGTCGGCGGGGGTGCCGGTGTCCTCGGCGCCCAGGCTGGAACCATTGGCGTTGACGGCGACTGCCCGCACCGTGTAGGTGTCGCCGTTCGTTAGCCCGGTGATCTCATAGGTTGTGGCCGTACCGGCAACCGAGGCTTGGCGGTCGGTTTCGTTGTACGCCTGGCCGGCGCCCTTCCACTGTACGCGGTATCCGGTTATGGCGGAGCCTCCGTCCCAGGGTTTCTCCCAGACCACATGCAGGCCGCCGTCTATCGAATAGGCGCCGAGACCCTCCGGACGGCCAGGGATCCCGGCGGGGGTGCCGGTGGCGTCGCTCCACTCGGTGGAGCCACCTTCCCTGGCGGCGATTACCCGCACGTCGTAGGAGGCGCCGTTGCTGAGCGGGCCGATGTACTGCAGCAGTTCGCCGTCGGCCGACACGGTCATGCGCCGATGCGAACATGCCGAGTCGTCGTATGCTTCGCCCGCGCCCTTCCACAGAACCCGGTACCCGGTCACGTCTTCGGAGCCTTCGTCGGGCGGCTGCCAACTGACCTCCAGGTTCTGGTTAAAGGCGGTCACCTCCAGCGATGAGGGGGCTCTCGGTCCGCCGCTCAGGGCTTGGGAGCTCACAATGGCGGGGCCCTTACCTGCGGCGTTGATCGCCGCGACTCGCACCGTGTACTCGGCGCCGCCGGTCAGGTTGGTGATCTGATGGCGCGGTTCGGTGACGGTTGTTCGGCGGTCGGTGTCGCTGAACTGCTCGGACGCGCCCCTCCATTGGACAAGGTATCCGGTGATCGTCGAGTGGCCGTTTTGGTCAGGCTCGTCCCAGGACGCCAGCAGGCTTCCCTGACCGGGTACGAGAGTGAGGCTGGTGGGTGCTCCGGGAACCGTGAATGGAGTTGCCGAGGCCGAGGTTGGAGAACCCGTCCCGGCGATGTTCATGGCCCTCACCTGGACGGTGTACTGGGCGCCGCCGGTCAGGTTGGTGATCTGGTGGCGCGGTTGGGTGACGGTTGTTCGGCGGTCGGTGTGGCTGAACCCCTCGCCGGGGCCCTTCCATTGCACCAGGTATCCGGTTACCGGCGAGCCACCGTCGTCAGAGGGCGCGGACCATCTCACGTCGAGGCTCTCGTTGCCGGGTACCACCTTGACCGAATGCGGCGCATCCGGCGGACGGACCGCTGGTGGCGGCGGTGGTGGTGGCGGAGGCGGCGGTGGAGGAGGAGGAGGTGGAGGTGGCGGAGGTGGAGGAGGTGGTGGCGGAGGCGGCGGAGGTGGAGGTGGTGGCGGAGGCGGCGGAGGTGGTGGTGGAGGGGGAGGCGGTGGCGGGGTGCCACTACCACCACCATCGACGATGCCGGGACCGCTTTCGCCCTCGGGCGGGCAGCCCTTCCCCAAGGTGACGAGTGTGCGTTTCAGGAAGCTCGCCATCTGAGCCCGAGTCACGGGCTGGTGGGGACAGAATCGGGCCGGCGCCACCGCGCAACCCCGGGTAATACCCCACTCCGCAAGCGTTTGAATGGCCTGAGCGTGCCCGCTCGCGCCCACATCAACAAACGCCACGGCCGATTGCGAAGAGGTCAGCTCGAACGCCCTCGCCAGGAACGTGGCCATCTGGGCGCGCGTTACCGGCTGGTGGGGACAGTACCTGGCCGGCACCACCCCGCAGCCCAATGTGATCTCCAAGTCTGCCAGCCGCTCCACGTACGGCAGCCACCACGCCGCATTGTCCACGTCAACGAAACGCGATGTCCCATCGGTGGGCAGGCGGTCGTCAGGCAGGTCGTCTTGGAGTTGGATGCTGTCGTGCACCCGCACCATCCAGACGGCCATCGTCCAGCGCGACAGCGGTTCATGAGGACAGAACAGATCATCCCCGCACTCGGTTCCGTCGAACACGCCCTGTTGCGACAGCCAGTTCACCGCATCGGTGTGGACTCCGGCATCGTCCTTGAAGTCAGCCCGGGCAGGCTCAGGGCCGATCCCCGCAAGTGTCGTGGCCAGCACGGCTATTACGACCACGACTCTGAGCACCGTCACCCGACCACCCGACCCAAGGAGTACCGGGCGTGTGGGCGGTGATCCTCTAGGTATAGAAGTTCGACCGGACATCCCCGAGTCTCAAGGAGTGTGGCGGACGGGATGGCCGCTACACCGGACCCCGGTGGCCATCACGTGCAGCAACCGGTCTGGTAGGAGCAAACTGTGATGCTGGACCAGCAGCTGGAGCCTGCCGAGCACTCACAACACATGCACTTGCCGCCGTTGCACGTCCAGCACCTGATGTTCTGGTTCTGCTCGGTGCATAGCAGCGGGCACCAGGGGTTGGCCGTCCTCAGGAATGTGCAGCAACTTGACTCTTGGGCCAACGCTGTGGAAGCTCCGAACAGCGCCCGGGCCCCGGTCAGAGCGACAGCAAGAGCCGCTCCGGACAACGAGCGCAGGAACCACCTGCGGCTAACCGGAACCATTCCGTCCGTCATGCCAGCTGTGACCTGTCGACGGGATCCGGCCCTTGGGGCGCTCCCGTGTCAAGGCGCATCTGCGTTAGGAAGCGGAACTCTCCAGTCCAGCGGTTCCGTGTCCACCACTCGATACGGCGCTTGAGTCGAATGGTGTGGACCACCGACGGGATCGTTCGCCACCCGCCATCCACCCATTCGATCGCGGTCTCGTCTCCCGGTTGGAACTCGAACCCCTCCGGATACCCTTCGTATCTCGCCTTCACGGTGACCCCCGTGCGGAGGCGCTCCACCAATACGTAGCCTGAGCCGGCGTCGGATTGGAAGATGCCCATCTCCACTCCATGAGCCGGAGGTTCATACACCCGGGGAGGTCCGGAGTCGGCTGTCTGTCGGTGCTGATCGCTCACGAGGCCGGCTCCGATGACCCAGGATGTTGCTCCTGGAGGTTTGGTGCCTGCCACTCCGCCTTCGCTGCCGGCGCGGCCTCGGGAGAGGGTCCCGGTATCGCATCCAGGGTGGCGAGGCGGCCGTTCAGGATGTCATCCAGCGCACGCCGGCCCCCGACGCGGGCGCCGAAAGCGATCCGTCCCTCCATTATCCCCACAGCCGACGGGCTCGACGAGACGCCCAATGCTCTGACCACCGACATGTCATCGTCGAAGACCAACTCCTCCCGGTCAAGCCCCTGGATCGCCGCCCACTCACGCATCCGCGCGGGGTCGGCGGCGGTCACCACGACGGACAGTCCGTCCGGTATCGCGCCGTCGAAGGAGCGAGCCAGCCGCTCGCAGGCACGGCAGACCGGGGACATCACCAACACCACAGACACCGAGGCCCGGTCCAACTCCTCCGGCAACCCAACGGAACTGGCCGGCGCGCCGACCACCTCCGGAGTCAGATCAAATGCCTCGAACAGACCCTCATCGGGATCGGTTGCCTCCGTCCTCTCAGCCAACAGCTCCATCACCGCCAACGCCACCAGTCCGCACAGGAGCAGTGCCGTCACGGCTATGACCAGCGCAGCGACTACCACGCGGATCCCACTTGATCCGAGGCTCGGACTGCAACCGGGCCGCCGAGATCGGCTCGCCGGTGGCGAGCGACGGGATACACCTCATGCCATAGCCGGGCAACCAGCCATGCCGTGGACAGCGCAGAGCAACATGCGAGCATCAACAACCCCATGTCCGACCGGGTTGTATCGCCGAACAGCAGCGGGTCTTGTCCCACACTCCACGCCGCAGCCGCCCACAGCGGCAACTGGATGATCTGTGGCCACCCCAGAGCGCGGTCCGACCGACCGAAGCAGGCGCAGGAGACCTTTCCGTGGCTGGCAATCCCGACAACGCCGGCGAATGCCAGGCCGAACGCGAACACCAACAGGGCAATGGCCGCCGGGGTGGATCGCCCGACCGCGATCACAATCGCCAGACCGACCTCGATCCCACCAAGCAGCCGTCCGAGGAGCGGCGACTCGGGTCCGCAGGCCCGCCCGCGTACGGTGCGACACATTTCTGCCAACGTGGTAGCCACCGGCTTGGGCTGAACCAGCTTGGTGGAGCCCGCCACCAGCAGTGTCGTCGCCGCGGCCAAGACCATCATATCGGAGGCAAACCTCACCGGGCGCTCGCCTCATGGGTTTTTCCGTTTCCGGGCTGACGAACTGTTGGGAGCACGGTGTACACCTGATCGATCTCCACAGGACCTGGCTAATACGTGTTATCTTTCAGTCTATATATATCTAAAACATGTTATGCCCTGAACTAGGTCGTGTTGCTGGGCACAGCCAATCGGGCTGTGTTTGACCGTTGCCAACACGGAGCAAGGGCGCTCTCGGTTGAAGTGAGTGTCGTCGCGACCACCAAGACTTGGTGGCGAAGCACTGGATGCCCGGGTCAAGGGATCTGGCAACGTACCCACTCCAATGGGTGCCATCCTGTTTGGCTTCTACCGTTGGCGCTCCAAACCATCGGAGGGTGGATGATCCGTGTCCGATTGATGGGCTGGGTGAACCCTGAGAGGGAATCAACCCGGACCCTTTCCGGGCTGGCTTGTCCTTCCTGGCGATTGGTAGGGGGTTGAGGCGGCGGATTTCATGGGAGTCGGGAGGTTGGTGGCACAGTTTTATGATATTTGGCCATCAACGACACTAGTTTTGTCACACCCCTTTGGCATACTGTGGACATGGGAGTTCGTGATAACAGGAGGGATGGTGTTCGGAGCGGCCGGGTGCGGCCGGAGAACCGGGCGCGGTTCGTGGCTCCTCCGGTTCCTGTCGAGGATGCCACCCTTTCGGGATTGAAAGAACAGATGCGTTCTGCCAGTCGCGCCGAGGCGCAGGCAGCGGCGTGGCGCGCCAGGGCCGCGGCGGAGTTCTCCCGCCGGGTGGGTGAGAAGACCACGGAGAAGGTGCTGCGAAACCAGTCCGGCAACTCCACCCGCGGATCCCGCACGGAGGTGGAAGTGGCGAACAGGTTGAAGGATCTTCCGGACACCAGGAAGGCCTTCGAAGATGGTGAGATCACATATGGTCATGCCAAGATCATCGCCAAGACCTCGGAGCGTTCGGAGATCGACAAAGAGGAACTGGTTGACCGGGCCAGGAAGGAGCCGGTGGATGTGTTCGCGCACACCGCTCGAAAGCATGAACACCACCGCTCCGCCGATGATGGAGTTTCCCGGTTGGAGCAACAGAAAAAGAGCCGGGCGGCGACTATCAGGGTGGATCCCTCCGACGGGATGACAGTCGTGTGGGGAAAGTTCGATCCCGTTACGGGTGCTCGCATCAAGAGTGTTCTCACCGGCAAGACCAACGAGTTGTGGAGAGCGGAAGACCGCAACACCCGTCCGTCGACCGCGCAGCGAATGGCCGATGCGTTGGCCGAGTTGATCTGCCAGCCCTCCGACGGCAAAAAGAAGAAGTCCCGTGGAAGGACCACCCTGTTCCTGGTGGCCCACTATGACAAGGAGACACACAAGATCCGCGATGCGACCCTGGCGAACGGGACCCCTGTTCCGGTGGCGGTGTTCCAGGACCTGGCCTGTGACGGGAAGATCGTTCCTGCGATCTTCGATGGCCGTGGTCAGCCCCTGTGGGTGGGAAGAGCCCGACGTTTGGCCACATGGACACAGCGGATGGCTTTGATCGCCCGGGATCGGGGATGTGTCGGTTGTGGCGCCGATCCCGACTGGTGCCAGGCGCACCACATCGTCCCCTGGGAGGCGGACGGGCTCACCGACATAGAGAACATGGTCCTCCTCTGCAGCCGATGTCACCAACAGATCCACCAGGAGGGATGGCAGATACGCCAGACCCCCTTGGGCAAACATGTGATGCAACCGCCGCATCAGCGACACCGCCCACCCCTGCCCCTCAAGACCCCCGACCGCCGGCGACCACCCCGGCGAGGCAAGCCACCTCCGGGATGAGTTTGCGAAAACCAGCCTCGACCGGGGAAAACAAACCCGCGACAGAGCTTGAAACGCCTACTCCTGTCACCGCACACTGGATGGCATCAAACACCAAGTGTTCGTCGACCCGAGGGACTTGAGCTCATCCCGGGGAACGACAGTCCACAGGGTCAACCAACCGATCCGGCCCCTCTACCCAGGGCTGGAAAGGGGACAGCCAAGGCATCGGCGGTGGTGGCGGGGGAGGGCCCACGGATCATCTTTTCGCGAGATAACGCCATATTTCGCGAGTCTGTCCAAAGACAAGCCGGTGAGAACCAGGATCAGCGCCGGGGGTTGAGCTTCGCGGGAGCCAGGCGGACAATCAACCAGAGAGTTGCTCCAGCCAATCTCGAGTGGCATGATGGGCAAAAGCGACCCAGCCCTTGCGAACCGGCGTGATCATCCCGGCTCTGATGAGACGACTCCTGTACACCCCCGCATACCCCAGGCTCTTGCCCAAACGGTCCGCCACGTCGGCAACCCTTGACTCCTCGGCATCCTCGGCCATGGCGAACAGGAACTCACGGTCAACGGGTGAGAGGTCTGTCCACATGGGCGCGAGGACCAACCTGGCCATTTGTTTCTCAGCTTCGGCAATGCCGATCCGAGCCTCCCGGTTGGTGATACCCACCAGGGGATTCTCGGATGACTTCCAAATGTGAAAGCCCACCAGTTGTGTCATGAACGCATAGCCTGAGACAGCCCGGACGGCGGCACGCAGGGACTCCGGAGAGATTGAGCCATTGCAGTTCCGGATCGGGACATCAAGGGCTCTGGTGGCGGCTTTGTCGTCAAGGGGCCCGATGTCGCGTCGAGAGCAGCGTTGTAAGAATGTAGCTGCGTTGCCGGACAGGAACCTGTCCTCAATCTGGGGTAGGCCGGCGCCGACAAAGGCGACCGGATGTGCTTCCCTGCGGGTCACATGCTGGATGACGCTTCCGAAGGTGCGCATGTCACTGAGGCTGGCGTCCTGCAGTTCGTCGATGGTGATCAACAGTCCTGTGCCCTGTGCTGCCAGGAGATCAGCCAGGCGGGTGAGTACGGTACGAAGGTCTTGGGAAGGCTCCGGTCCGGGACCGTGTTCCATGTCCACTCCCACACCTGCCACCCGCAAGCCGGTTATCCGGCTGCCGGATCTGTTGGGATCCCGTTCGGCGAGAAGGGAGGTGGCAGCCCGGGTTATGCGGGAGATCAGTCCGCGGGCCGTGGCATCTTGAGATCGTCACCCATCCC
>CAYWGY010000111.1:0-5158 GCA_964458055.1 uncultured Acidimicrobiaceae bacterium
CCCGCACATGGCAATGAACAACCTCGGGCCGGCCGAGCGTTTCCTGGTGGGAGCCATCGGCCCCCCCGGCAAGCGCCGGTTCTATTTCCAGGTGGTGGCCGACGGCGAACGTCATTCTCTCTTGGCCGAGAAGCAGCAGGTGGAGGCCCTGGCCACCCAGGGTTGGCGCAGCCTCCAGCGATCGGGAGTCTCGGTGGACACCGACGCCGTGGAGTCCATCCTCTCCTCGGACCTGGAGATAGTCGACCCGGCCGGCGGCGAGGACTTCCGAGTGGGGACCATCAATGTCGGGATCCGCCCCTCCGGTCTGATGAACCTCTCCTTCGAATCTGACCGGGATGAAAAGGGGCTGATGTTCCTGGTCTCGCCAGAACAGTTCCGAGCCATGGCCGTGACCGCTCAGAAAGTCGTGAGAGCCGGACGGCCCATCTGCCCGTGGTGCCGGCTGCCGAAGGACCCTGATCGCCATGAGTGTCCCGCCCGCAACTGAGCACCGCACCGACCGGTTGATCATCGACGATCTCGTCGGGCGCTTCGTCTCGGCATCCAACGCCACCTTTCTGGGAAAGGACGGCGACGGTGCCCTCTGGGTCTACAAGCCGGAGGCCGGCGTCCGCCATCTCTGGGACTTTCCCTCCGAGTCTCTGGCCGGCCGGGAGATCCTGGCCTACGAGGTGAGCACCTGGCTGGGGTTCGACCTGGTCCCCGAGACGCTGGCGGCCGACGGTCCCCTCGGTCCGGGCGCCGCGCAGCGCTTCCGCGAGCCCGATCCCGATTTCGACCAGCGCACCTGGTTCGCAGAGGAGACCGATCCGCTGCTGTGGCCGGTTGCAGTCTTCGACCTGGTCTGCAACAACGCCGACAGAAAGCTGGGACACCTCCTGGTTGAGGCCGGCGGTGGAGACATCTTTGCCATCGACCACGGCCTCACCTTCCATCACCACGACAAGCTGCGCACCGTGCTCTGGGGATTCGCCGGGGAGCCCATTCCCGACCACTGCCTGCAAGCTGTGGCCAGGCTCCGGGATTGCCTTTCCGCAGACAAGGCCTTCCGGGTGGCAGAATTCCTGACAGACACGGAGGTGGCTGCCCTCCGCCTCCGCACCGAGGCGCTCTTGGACCATCCCTTCCATCCCCAGCCTCCCGAGGACCGCTCAGCCCTCCCCTGGCCAATCTGGTAACCCGCCCGCCCCGGGTTGGGGACCTCATACCGGAGCCAAATGTCCCTACTGGATGGCCGACAGCGCCGAAAGCACTCCCTGGGTGAGTTCCGGAGACAGGCCCGGGTCGGTGAGCGCCGCCTCGAGCGAGGGGACATGGCGCGCCAACTCTGCGGACACCACGGCGGCGTCCCTGGTCTGGGTCGCCCGGGTGATCTCCGCGGTCTCGGACAGACGAAGGGCCAGCATGTCGACGAAGGTGGCGATCACATCCACCCTCCACAACAGGTCGTCTCCCTGGGTCACGGTCAGTTTGAATGTCTGACCCTCCGGAGAGGTCGACGAGGCCAACTCGAAGTCGGAAAAGGGCCTCCCGCCCGCCTGGTAACGCTGGCCCGAGACCACCCGAAGGTCGTCCACGGATGCGGCCAGGAACTCCTCGGTGACCTGGGTGAAGCCCGCCCAGAAGTTGACGCCCACACCCGCATCACCCAACTGGAGGTAGTCGGATACGGTCTCGATGTCGGCGCCCTCCGCCAAGGCGACCAGCGCCATCTGTCCCCCCACCGTGATGCTCGTCGCCTCGTCCCAGCGGTCTGAGGCCAGCGCCGCAACCAGCGCGGCGACGGTCTCGTCGGGTTCGGCGTATCCCGAAGGGGTGAGAGGCCGGGAAGTGGTGGCCTCGAACTGGTCGGAACCCTCGTCCGTCGTGCATGCGGTCACACCGAGCGCGGAGAACAGGGCAACCATCGCTGCCGTAACAACTGCCATCGGTCGGGACATCCTCGACGGCGCAGAGGATCGCCGGACACTCAAGACAGTCTCCCCCTCCGAAAGAACACACCCCGCGCCTCCTGTAGACCGAGACCCGTTTTGTGCCACAGCACCCCAAGGTACACCAGTCCTGCCCCCTCCGCCAACCATCGCCACGGATCCGCACCCGCCCTGGCCAGGGCCTCTGGCCAGAAGGGAAGAGGCTGCGCGGGGAAGGACCATCCGGCAAACGGCCACCACAGCACCCTGGGTTCCAGCCAGATACCGTCCGCCACCAGGTGTATCAGCCACCCGGCCATCATCACCATCAGGTTGGAACGGGCCCGGCTGCGCCGGTCGGTGAACACCAGGACGGCCACGCCCACCATCATCGTCACCGCCAGGCTGTGAGCGAAGATCTCTCCCGAAGAGAAGGTGGTGACCCAGATGAGGGTTCCGACGGGAATGTCCAGGATGTCAGGCGCCACCGCTCCCGCCAGCAGCCATCTCAGGTCCGCCTCGGGGTCGCGAAACACCCAGCGGAACCCGAACAGTGACGTGGCAAGGTGCCAGAGGATCACGAGTCCAGCGCCAGATTGGCCAACCGATCCGCGTGACTGTTGTACTGGCGGCGGACATGCTCGATCCGCACCTCCCCGAAACCCTCCAGCAAGTCCCGGACCCGTCTGTGCAGGGGTTTCAACAGCTGAGACTTCACCCGGTACTGGCCCAGCAGTTGACGCACCAGGAGTTGTGAGTCACAACGAATCGTCAAACGGCGGGGGGAGAATCTCGCCGCCATCTCCAGTCCTTCTATCACCGCCCGGTATTCGGCCACGTTGTTGGTGCGACGGCCGATGGCCCGGCTCAGTTCGGCAACCACATTCTCCGGATTCGCCGCCCCCCGGTACAGCACCGCCCCAATGGCCGCCGGACCGGGATTGCCGCGGGCCGCCCCGTCGGTGTAGAGGAGAAATACGTCATCCACGAATGCTCAGAAGACCAGGATGCGTCGACAGTGCGGGCACCGGGGCGGGTCGCTCTCCGCGGCCTCCAGGCGTTCGGATTCCGACAATGCCAGGTGGCACCCACCGCAGGTGGCTCCCTGCAGACGACCCGCCGCCACCCCCTGCTTTTCCTTCCGGAGCGTCTCGTAGATGCTCATCACCTCCGAAGGGACCGGCGCCACCACCAGGTCCCGTTCCGCCCGCCGCTTCTCCACCTCACCGTCGATCTCCGCCCAGATCCCCTGGACCACAGACCGCAGCGTTTCCTCGGAGGCCCGCACCTCTTCCAACTCCGAGGCGCGCTCGTTCACCTGGTCGGCAACACCCTCGCGACGTTCCATCAATTCCAGCGCCTCGGTCTCCTGGTCTCCGATCCGCTCCCGCAACGACTGGACCTCCATGCGGCGGTTCTCCGTCTCCTTCGAGCTCATCCCGCCGCCGAAGAGTCGCTTCTCAGCCACTTCCAGTCGCTCCTCCATCATCTGCAACTCGCCATTCGCCCGATCGAATGCCAGGTCCAGGGACCTCAGTTGCGAGGTCAAATCATCATGATCGGACTCCACGGTGCGGCGCCGGTGGTGTACCAGCCGCAACTCCGCCAACTCCTCAAGGTTGACCTTCCTGTGTTCGAGACGGTCGATCTCCAGGTCCAGGGTCTGCAATGCGACCAGGTCGTATGGGGGAATCACCCTGTCACCTCCTTACCATGATCCTCGGCCCGGGGCGCAGTCCGGTGAAGTCCACCGTCTCGGGCGCCACCTCGGCCACTCTCCCCAGAAGGCTCTGCACTCCCGGGGCCTCGCTCGGCGCATGCCCGGGATCGACCACGGCCAGACCCAGGTGCGAAGCCTGTGCCATCTGATGGTGGGAGAGATCTCCGGTGACCATCACATCGGCGCCCGTGGCAGCTGCCGAGGACAATAACGACCCACCCGATCCGGGTACCACCGCCACCGTGTCTATTTTCGTTCTTTCCAAACCCTGGCATCGCACAGCCTCGACGCCCAGATTCTCCGCCACCCGGCGGGCGAAGTCAACCCCGGAGACCGGCGCCTGCAGTCTTCCTACCCTGCCCACCATCGGGAGGTTGGCGGAGACCGGGTAAAAGTCGAAAGCGGGTTCCTCGTAGGGATGAGCCGCAGCCAGTGCCGAAGCGACGGCATCCTTCCGTGCGGCGGGGGCGACCATCTCCAAACGGACCTCAGGCACCCGGTTCTCCTCTCCGACCTCACCGATCACCGGCGCCGCTCCCACATCGGGAAGGAAGGCGCCCACCCCTTCGCTGCGATAGCTGCATCCCCGGTACTGGCCTATCTTCCCGGCACCGGCCGAGGCCAACGCTTCAGCAACCTCCTCGGTGTACCGGTCAGGCACGAAAGTCACCACCTTGACCTGGGGGTCCATCTCCATTGCGCCGAACCCGGCCATTCCTTCCAGTCCCAGAGCGGCCGCCAGCGACTCGGCCGCTCCCCCGGGACACACATCGAAGGCTGTGTGGGCAACCGCCAGGGAGACACCCATCCTTATCAGTTGGAAGGCCAGCCCTCCGGGTCCCCTCCCGGCGCGGATGTGACGAACCGGGCGGAACAGGAGCGGGTGATAGGTGATGAGCAGATCGACCGGCCCGCTCTCCAGCGCCGCCAGCACTTCGGGCGTGACTTCATGGCACACACCGGCGGTCCTCACCGGCTGGCCGGGATCGCCCAGCGTCAGACCGCTCACGTCCCACTCGGCGGCCCGATCCCAGGGAATTGAAGCGGAGAGTTCCTCCAAGAGGGTGGCGACCGAACACTCAGGCATCCACTGGAAGGGTACCCAATCCGGTCTAACCATTGGACGGCCGCCACCAGGCCATCTCACCCATGGATCCGCTCTACGGTGACCCGGGAACAGGGCATTGAGATGGAAGACTCATCCAGGGCATGGATGGCACATAGGAATACGAGACGGAACTGGGCCGAAACGCCATCCCACCCTCCACCCTCGTAAACTGGTTAGCGCTCATTCCGTGGGTGGCCCGTTGGGCGCCTATTCTCGAACACCGGCGATAGGAAGGCAAGTACTCGAATACGCACACGAACCTGAGGAAGTCGACATGCAACACAAACCGCTGAACGGAAAGGTCGCAATCGTCACCGGCGCCGGCAGTCCTATCGGCATGGGCCGCGCCATGACCTTTGCCCTGATGCAGGCCGGGGCACGCGTCGCGATGCTGGACATCAACAAAGAGTGGCTGGA
>CAYWGY010000111.1:5168-6849 GCA_964458055.1 uncultured Acidimicrobiaceae bacterium
GCAGTCCGCAGGGGAGATCCGGGCGGCCGGTGGGGACGACTGTGTCCTGGACTTGGTCTGCGATATCTCAGACCCAGTAAGCGTGGAGGACGCCGTCCGCAGGACGATAGCCGGGCTCGGTGGGCTCCACGTCTTGATCAACAACGCCGGAGCGATGAACCTTGCGGATATCGCCGGCGGCAGACTTCCCAAGTTCTGGGATATCACTCCCGAGACCTGGAGCAGGATCATCGCTGTCAACTCCAGCGGATCGTTCTTCATGGCCCGGGCGGCAGTGGGTCACATGCTCGACCAGGGATGGGGCCGGATAATAGGAGTCACAACCAGCGTCGACACCATGTACCGGCCGGGTATGTGCCCCTACGGTCCATCGAAGGCAAGCCACGAGGCGCTCGTCGCTCTCATGTCCCGCGAACTGGAGGGGACCGGAGTGACCGCCAACGTACTCGTCCCCGGCGGCCAGACCGACACCCACATCATTCCCGATGACATCGCGGTGGGGCGGGCGATCCTCATGCGGCCGGAAGTGATGAACGGGCCCGCGGTGTGGCTTGCGTCCGAGGAGTCGGACGGGACCAATGGCATGCGCCTGATTGCCCACTACTGGGACGACAGCTTGCCCATCGAACAGCGGCTCGACAAGGCCGCCTCTCCTGCCGCCTGGCCGCAACTCGGCAAGCAGGCCATATTCCCAGGTGACGACTTGTGACTCGGTCGATCGCGAGCACCGACGGAGCAATCCGACCGGCCCCCTTGCCACCCCCATCGGTACATTCCTGGCGCATTCTCATGACCTGCGCGGCGAGTGTCGGTAGATTAACCCTCGAAGCGAACATACGATAACCCCGCGCCGGCCGCGGCGCATACGCGAAAGAGGAGCCAACTTTGGCAACGAAGACTGATCTCATAATCCCGAAGGTGGTCCGCGGCACCCGGCCGCCGAGCGACACCGCACAGACTCCCGGCCTGATCCGCCGTCCCGCAATCGACGGGTCAGCGGTGGGCGCCAGCAAGATCTGGTTCGGCACCGTCACCTCAGAGCCCAATCACAAGGGCCCGCCCCACATGCACGGCGAAGCCGAGACCGCTGCGTACGTCATATCCGGTCACGTCCGCGTCTACTATGGCGAGGACTTCAAGGAGTGGGTGGAGGCCGGACCAGGCGACTTTCTGTTCGTGCCTGCCCACATGTGGCACATCGAGGAGAATCCCTACGACGTTCCGTCGGAACAGTTCCTGGCCCGCGGACCGGACAACATCGTCATAAACATGGAGGAGTAGGGCCTCCGTCCTGTCGCATCAAACGCCGCCGACTCCGCTCAAACCAGGCACAAGCAAGAAAACAGCGATCGAAAGGAGACTCACTTACCTACAGCCACCAACCTTGGGCGGGCAATCTCAATGATCGACCCTGTTCAGTGATCGCCTACACCTTGGGCTTTGAGTGTGGAGTCGCAAGTCAGAGGTGGTAGCCCACAGCCACCAAAGAATGCACTGTCTTCCCAGGTCAGCAGGCTCATAACCACTCCAGTTGTCAGTTTGTTTACATGTTATTCTCTGGAGTGGTATTGACGAGCTTGGGAGGGGTCATGTCTGCCTCTGAGGTGTATACACCGAAGGATCTTCGGCCGGTGGGTCACCGGAAGAGAAGGCCCTCCTCTGATCGCCTGCACCACCCCTT
>CAYWGY010000111.1:6859-8754 GCA_964458055.1 uncultured Acidimicrobiaceae bacterium
TTCACACTGTCGGACCCGGGACGCCTGGCGGGTTCCGGATTCTGATCCCAGTTCGCGGGCCAGCCACCCCCTCAAGAAGACATCGATGGTGCCGCCGGGATAGTTTCGATCTACAGGCCGGTTTGGTCTAGAACGATCCGTACGTCCTGTGGGCGGCTGGCTCGCAGTTCCTGCATGGACGCCCGCACCCCTCCCCAGGTCAGACCTCGTATATGGATGAGGACAATGCTACGCCACAGCGTATAGACCTTCACCAATGCGCCCACGGGAAACAAGAAACCCCGCCACCGGCCGCTCGCATCACCATCGGTGTGAAACGACTCCTTCAAAGACAGTCTCACTGCCGGTCATGCACCCTGCCCACGCCTGCTGGCAGTCTCGAATTCCCTCGCTGTTGCGACACGCATTATGTGATCGTGTGGTTCTTCGGATTCCTGCGTTGAGGGTGTCAGAGGAGTTCGGCGACAGTGAGCCAGTAGGGGGGTGGGTGCCGGTGGGGAGGTCGAAGCGTTTGCCGTGAAGTTTGTCACCGCGGGAGCCGTTGCCCATGGAGACCCGGACACCACCGCTGTCTAAGATGGCTGCGAGGTCAGGTCTTCACTCCGTGCGAGCGGGTGTCGACAAGGATCCGGTAGGGCGTTGCGGCGGCCAAATCGATTCCGAACCAGTCCCGGTCGCCGGGAACCTTGATGGAACCCGAGATCCGTTGGACGGGAGTCCGTCGTGCTCTATTCAACCCGTGACAGTCTGCCCGACCTGGGTCTCGTAATCTGTTATCTCGCCCGCATAGCGGACAGAGGCCGCGTCTTAGTGGCTCAGCGTGGGTAGGATGCCAAGGCGTATAAGGCTGTCCGAAGGCGACTTCGGAAAAACCTTAGTTGCGTCTAGGGCCTGCTGTCACTGCGGCGCACGTAGACGACGAACCGGATGCAGAGGACGAGGAGTTCATCCGCAGCGTGTTGAACGGAGACATCCCCGACTGGTTCATCGACACCTACGGCGGTTCGGCCGACGACATCTACTCGGTCGACTACGACGGCGACGCGGCCCTGGTGTGGCAGCACCTCCGAAGGTTCCAGGCATCCGACTCCTTCAGCGCGGCCAGCTTCCGGGTCGTCCCCCTCAACTTCTTCAGCACGCTCTTCGGCGGATACTGCAGCAACACCACCGCCACCAACGAGGCCAAGACCAAGGGGACCCCCACCGGGGGCCGCAATCCCTGGGCCAACGGAGGCTGCTAGCTAGCGGCTTGACGCAAGGGCAGCCAAGACCCTCACACCAACACGCGGCCGGTGTAAAGGTCGCGACTGCCGACCACCTGCTCGATGTACGACACCCTCCTCCAAAAGCCGTTGGCGATGTCCGGGTGCGGCGGGAACCGGTCGGCCGTGTAGAGAGCCACACTGCAGGCCGCTCCAGTTATCTCAGTGAACACCTCAACGGCGGGTGGGCGAGAAGCTCGGCAGGACTCTCCATCCGCTCACGTACAGTTCCTACAGCCTGACCATTGCGGCGGTGATCTGGCTGGCGGTGCTCCCGGTGAGAGTCCCCCAACTCTCCATCGCCGGCTTGCTGGGAGTTGGTTGGGTGTCGATAGTCGCCATGGGAACCGGGTATCTGCTGCTGATGAGTTCCCTTCGCCACATCAGTCCCGGCCCGATGGGAGTGGCGGCCACCTCCGAGCCAATAGTGGGCACGTTGACAGCCTGGGTGGCATTGAGCCAAGCCCTGCCCCTGACAGAGCCGATCGGCGTGACTCTGACCGCCCTGGGGTTTGCCGTGGTGCACTGGAGCATCCGCAGAACCCCCGGGTTCTAACCAGGAATCACCCGATGCCTGATCGTGGTGGGACCCAACGGTTGGTTACCTACCTGGTCACCTGCCCATCGTCGGTG
>CAYWGY010000112.1:0-8734 GCA_964458055.1 uncultured Acidimicrobiaceae bacterium
TCATGACGAACACGATCTGTTACATCCGCCAGCCACCTTCTCGAGGGGAGTAGATGTGATGAGTCGGTAGCCGAGACCTTGGCGCCGAGGTTGCCTGATGTGGTGTTCTCCGCCACCGACCGGGCAGCCGTGTCGGAGGAGAACGTGGGGCGGGTGTGCGGGTTCGCGACTACCTTCGCGGTTGTGGCCGCGGCGGTCTTGCCGGAGCCGAGGGTGTCGGTGTAGGTGGCGGTGGCTCGCAGGAACTTGGCAAGGTCGTCGGTGTCCACCGTGTAGGTTGACGGCGGTTTCGCCTGAGAGGTTCCTGAACGCGCCGTCGGCGGTAGCACCCCGGGACCATTGCCAACCACCTATATTTGGGGGGCGGTGACCCAACTGTCGGATACACCGTGGGAGCGCTGTGTTTGGCCTTGGCAAACACCTCACAAACAGTGGAGTATTAAGGTTGAGCGAGTGCGTTACCTTCGCTATTGATGGGTCTGTTCGTGTCTCGCCGGGAGCGTCGGCTGTGGCTTTGGACGGTGGCGATGGTGGTCGCCATCTATTCCACGCTGGGTCTGGCCGGGACACTGGCCGACCATCTGGCCGGAACCGCCCTGACCACGGTTGGCTTCGCCGGCGGAATGTTCCTGGTCGGAACGACGGTCGTCACGCAGGGTCTGACCAGGAAGCCCCGTGGCGCCGAGATCGGCGTGGTCTTGGGGGTGGGCGTGGTCTATCTGATGGTGTTCCTCCGGATGGCCCTTGCGGAGCGGAGCCACCTCATCGAATATGGAGTTGTGGCTTCTTTCATCTACGAGGCGCTTCTTGAGCGAGAGGGCCAGTCACCCCGTTATTTCCTGTCTGCCACGTTGGCGGTCTTGATGACCAGCTTGGTTGGGGCCGTTGACGAGGGGATCCAGCTATTCCTCCCGAACCGGGTTTTCGACCCCGTAGACATGCTGTTCAATGCCCTGGCCGCTGTGATGGCAGTGTCGGCGCGTATAGCCGTGGAGCGGGCCAGGCGCCGTGAGATCCGGCTTCCCAAGGGGTACGAGAACCAGCACCCGGACTGATTGGCCTTGAGGCCCCCATCTCTGCATTGATACCCTGTCTGGGAATGGGAGTCCGATTGGATTCGCAGAGAGCAGTACTGACGGCAGGTGCCGGCGGTTTGGGACTGGTGATCGCTCGCGCCCTGGCTGATGCAGGCGCCACGACGTTCGTATGCGACATCAACGGGACTGCTGTCGGGGATCTGCCGTCTCACATCCAGGGGACCACCTTGGATGTCGCCGATGCCGGGGCGGTGGCGCGCTGGCTCGATCCCATCGCTGCAGGTGGGATCGACATCCTGATCAACAACGCCGGCCCGGCGGGTCCCACGGCGCCGGTGGAGGCAATCGATCCCGGGGAGTGGCGTCGGTGCCTGGAAGCGTGCCTGTCGGCACAGTTCTACTGCGCCCGGCGGGTGGTTCCCAACATGAAGGAACGGGGCAGAGGGGCGATCATCAACATCGCCTCAACCGCAGGGTTGATGGGCATGCCCAATCGGACTCCTTACGTGGCGGCAAAGTACGGAGTCATCGGGCTGACAAAGACCCTGGCGATGGAACTGGGCCGTCACAACATCCGGGTGAACGCCATCGCTCCCGGTTCCATCACGGGAGACCGCATGGACCGGGTGGTCTTCGCCCATGCCTCCGCCGAAGGCATCACCGCCGAGGAGGCTCGCGCAGCGTACGTGCAGGGGACTTCGATGGCCACCTTCGTCTCACCCCAGGAGGTGGCGGACCTGGTGCTATACCTGGTCGGCCCGTCCGGGCGCCACATCAGCGGGCAGGTGATCGCAGTCGACGGCCACACCGAGACGCTGTTCCCGCGTTCTCTTCACTAGGTAGTCGTTGGATGGTGTCGTCGTGTGGGTGCACAGGCAGGCCATAAACCAAGGGTCGGCAGCCTGGGCGCTATCAGAGGCTGCCCTCTACCTGAACCCTGACGATGTCCACCCCGTGGAATTTCTGGTGGCGCACGGCGGAGGCGTAGTGGCGCAGCAATCGGAGCGACAGATCATCCACTGAGGAGATGGCGGCTTCGTCGGTGAGGAACGCCAACTGGTCTTCGATGTTCTCATGACGCGTCGTGGCGACAAACTCCAACTCGACCATGGTACCCTGCGTCCGGGCGATGACGATGAGACGGGGGGTATCCCTTCCCTCGGATTCGTCCTCCTGCGACAGTAGGGTGGCGAGAGTCTCCTCGCCGGCCGATCGCAGGTGGAGGGTGGAGGCTTCATTCCATGCCAACCTGGACGCCAGTCGGGACAGGAAGTCGTCGATGGCCGGTAGCGAGTCCATGTCCAGTGTGACCTCGAGGCGGGAGCGGCGAGTGTTCAGCGTCTCGAGCAGGAGTGTCATCCCGATGGCGACTATGGCTCCAATGGTGACGCCGTTGCCGAGCAGTCCGCCCAACTCCTCGCCCAAGAGGTCCGTTGTCACCGAATTGTTGTGAAGGCCTAATCCGAGGGCGCTTGCCAGCGCCACTACCAGCATGCGCTGCGGGTCGAGGCTGTCGCGCAAGAACGTCTTGCAGCCGTGCACGAAGAGCATGCCCATGGCGAACATCAGGTAGGCGCCCAACACCGGTCCGGGGATCGTCAGCAGGAGAGCGGTGAACTTGGAGAAGAAAGCCAGGGTAACAGAGACGATGGCCACACCGATGCCGACCCGGCGGAAGGCGACGCCGGTGAGGTTCATCAAAGAGACACTGTATGAGGAAGTGGTCATCGGTGGCAACGTGCCGGCCAGGCCGGCGAGGAACATTCCGATGCCGTTGACGCTGACCATGCCCTGGATCCGGCGGAAATCGATAGCCCTCGGCTGACGGCGGGATCCCAGCTGGATCACCACACTGTCACTGATCGTCTTGATGCCCAGCACCAGGGTGAGGATCGCCAACGATGGCAGGAGCGCCCAGAACTCCCCGGTTGGAGCGAGAACGAAGCTCAGTGCCGGCGCCTCGGGGAAGCCAAACCAGTCGGCCTCGGTTATCCGGCTCCCATCGAGCACCCCGAATGCGGCGGCAGCGGCGCATCCCGCCAGGATGCTAATGAAAGGTGCAACCACACGCCAACGTCCGCTGGCGCGAAGAGCCACGATCACCGAAACCACCAGGGTCACTCCGGCGATGGCAGGGCCTGCTGAGAGTGGCGCGCCGGCTGGCAGATCGTCGACGGTGTCGAAGGCGATTGGCAACACGCTGACGGAGATGAGCATGGTCACGGTCCCGGAGACAGCAGGGGTCACTATCCGCCTCAGCATCGGCAGCCACCGGGCGAGTGCCACCTGGATCAAGCTGCAGACGATCACCAGACTCGCGAACATCCCGGGCCCGGCGGCGGAGATGGTGGCCACCATGATGGCGATGAACAGCGCTGCGGGGTGGGTGAGCACGATATGACCGGCGCCGAATCGCCGGAGTTGGAACGCTTGCAACGCGGTGACGACTGCACAGACCAGCATTGCCGCGAAGACACTCCACGTCAGATAGCTGTCGTCCAACCCCAGGGAACGAACCGGGATCGCCACATTCAGCACCGTCGGCGCCAGCACGAGCGCCGCCCCCTGAAAACCAACCAGCAGTGCGATCAAGGGAGAACAGGCTTCCTCGGGCTCGAATCGGATAGGTTGTTCGGGATTGCTGGCCGTCATGGTCAACCGGTGGCTTTCGTTTCCAGCAGATGCCGCTCTGGAGGCTGGCGTGCGATCCACCCGGATATTAGAGCATCGTTGCAACGCGACTGCACTCTCTAGGTCTCCCCGCGGCCGCTTCATTCGACGGAACCCAGCCATCTGGGACCAGGACACCCCCTGTTAGGTATCTCTTCGCGCCATCGACGGATCAGCACACTCGGGATGTCTCCCACGTAGGCTGTTCGACGTCAACGCCGGCGTGACCCAACTTGGCCGAGTCTCCGCCGGGTCCACCTCTTCGGGAGGTGACTGACCTCGGATTCGGCCCTACGATTCGCGGCCCGGAAATAGTGGTCAGTGACCGGCGCGATCCCGGCGTTCGGAGAGTTCCCAGGTGCGAATGAGTTCGGCGAAGGGTCCCCCGCGGTTGGCAAGCTCCTCGTAGGTACCGTCCTCCACCTTGCCAGCTTCCATCACCAGGACCCGGTCGGCCCGCCGGGCGGTTTGCAGGCGGTGGGCGACCACGATGGAGGTCCGGCCCGCCAGCAGGGTCTCCAGGGCAGTCTCGATCTGGTTCTCCGTTCCCGGATCGAGGTTGGAAGTGGCCTCGTCCAGGATGACGATCGGTGGATCCACGATCAGTGCCCTGGTCAGGGCCACCAATTGCCGCTCTCCCGAGGAGAGCCGGTTTCCGCGTTCCCGCATGAGCGTGTCCAGGCCTTCCGGGAGGCTCTCAACCCACTCGGCGATTCCCACCCTCCGGCATGCCTCCCACAGTTCCTGGTCGCTCATCTCCTCCCGCCCGAAAGAAAGGTTGAAGCGCAGGGAGTCCTCGAACAGAAAGCCCTCCTGGGGCACCAGCGCCACCGCCCGGCGCAGGTCTGTGAAGCTGAGCCGTCGTATATCGATTCCGTCCAGCGTCACGGCGCCGGTTTGAGGATCGTAGAAGCGAGCGATCAGCCTCACCATCGTGCTCTTCCCCGAGCCGGTGGATCCCACCACGGCCAGCCGCTGGCCGGCCGGGATCGACAGGTCCAAGTCCGAGAGCACCGGAGTGTCGTGGTCATAACCAAAGGTCAGCCGGTCCACCGAGATCTCGCCCTTCACCTGGGGAGCCAGCGGGATCGTTTTCTTGGCTTCCCGAATGGCCGGTTCCTCGTCCAACAGTCCGTACAGCTTGTAGAGGGCCGCCAGGGCGCCCTGCAGAAGGTTGTAGATGTTGGCGAGCTGCACGATGGGTTCGAAGAACCAGTTGAGATAAAGGAGAAAGGCGATCATCGACCCGAGGCTCATCTCCCCGTCCAGCACCCGGCTTCCTCCCACATAGAGGACCAGCGCCAGCCCGATGGCGCGGAGCAGATCTACTCCGGGAAAATAGGTGACGACAGTTTTGGCTGCAGCCATTCCTCTCTTGAAGAACTCTTCGTCGACCTCCGAGAAGCGTTCTTCCTGGCGCTGCTCCTGGGCGTTGGCCTGGACCTCACGCACGCCGGAGATGTTCTCCGAGAGTGCGGCCAGGACCTTTCCCACCTGGCTACGCCATCTTCGGTATGCCCGACCGGAATCGCGGCCGAAGCGGTAGGAGATGGCCAACAGGAGAGGCACGAAGAGGGCCACCGACACGCCCACCACCATCATGGTGCTTCCCACCACCTGGATGACTCCCTCGGCGGCAAAGACCTGCAGGGACTCCACATCCGAAGTGAGCCTCGCCACCAGAACGCCCGTCTTGGTCCTTCCGAAGAATGCCATGTCCATCCTCAGCACATGGTTGAAGACCCGGTTCCTCAGATCCATCATGAATCTCTCGCCCATCCACGCCACGGTGTAGAGGGTGACCCTGGTCGAGATGTATTGCGCCACCACGATGGCAACGAACACCAAGGCGGCGTTGGTGATGACCGAGGTGTTCTGGGGAATGATGCCCCTGTCGACTCCTTCCCTTATCACCATGGGGCCTGCCACCCTGGACATGGTGGAAACCAAGGCTGCCGCCGCCGCCCCCAATGCCGGCCAAGCCAGATACCGGACCGAGCCGACCGCGCGGCGGATCAGGTTCATCCGGTCGGGGATCGGGTCGTCGGTTCCGTAGCGGGCGTACATTAGCTCACCGGACTCGCCTCGGCGAGGAGTTGGCGATACCGGGGTACGTTCTCCCACAACTCCTGGTGCTCGCCCATCGCCAGCACCCTTCCTCCCTCCAGGATGATGATCCGATCAGCCAGCAGCAGGGTGGAAGTGCGATGGGCGATCACGATGGTGGTCCTTCCCTTCATGCTCTCCACCAACTCGGCATGGATGTGGGCCTCGGTGATGGCGTCCACTGCGGAGGTGGCGTCATCCAGGATCAGTATGCGGGGATTTCCCACGATTGCCCGGGCCAGGGCCAGGCGCTGGCGTTGTCCTCCCGAGAGGGTCATTCCCCGTTCCCCTACCACCGTTCCATACCCGAATGGGAGTTCCCGGATGAACTCGTGGGCGTCGGCCATCCGGGCGGCAGCGGCGATCTGGGAGGGATCGGCCTCGGGCGCCCCGAATCCGATGTTCTCGGCAACGGTGGCCGAAAAAAGGAAGGGTTCTTCAAAGGCCACCGCCACCTCGCGACGCAAGTCGGTCAGGTCAAGTTGGCGCACATCGACGCCGTCGATCGAGATGGTGCCGCTTTGAGGATCGTAAAACCGTGGAATGAGCTGTGTCAGGGTGGTCTTGCCGCAGCCGGTGGCCCCGAAGAGGGCCACGCTGCTTCCCGCCGGGATGTGCAAGTCCAGGTCTTGGAGCACGTTTGTGCCCTCATAGGCGAAAGTGACGCCTTCGAAGCGGATCTCTCCTCCCCCAGGTTGCAGGCGACGAGGGTTCAGTGGAGGGGTAACGGAAACCGGCGTGCCCAGCAATTCGACCACACGGGCCGCCGCCGCCGAGGAGCGTGGGAGTTCGGCGAAGAACCACCCGGTCATGCGGATGGGGAAGTACAGCACCACCAGGTACTGGGTGAAGGCCACCAGGTCTCCGATGGTCATCTCTCCCCTGGCAACCCTGGTGCCTCCCAGCCAAAGTGCGCACAGGGTGATCAGGGTGGGAATCAGCTCGAACCAGGGGAGGTAGACGGAGCGAAAACGGGCCAGGCCCAGCGACTTTGTGAATATGTCTGTGGCCACCCCGCCCGCCCTCCTGGCCTCCCTGGCCTCCTGACCGAAGGCCTTGGTGACCGAGATGCCCGATATTCCCTCCTGGGCGATCCTGCTCATCTCGGCCAGGCTCTGTTGCACCTGGAAGGAGATGCCGGTGGTCCGGCGCGCGTACAGCACCGCGAAACCCACCATCACCGGGAGGGTGACAACCGCCAGCATTCCCATGACCGGGTCGAGCACGAAGGCCATGACCCCCACCACGGCCACTGTGACAATGTTCGCCAGCGTGATGGGCAGCATCATGTACACCAACCGGACCTGGGTGAGGTCGGTCGATGCCCGAGCCATCAACTCTCCCGCCGAGGCATGGTCGTGATAGTCGAAACCGAGCTTCTGGATGGCCGAGAAGATCTGGGCCCGCAGGTCCACCTCGAAGCGATACGCCAGCCCGAACGCATTCCAACGCCGCCAGGCGATACTGGCAGCTCTCATCATTCCGGCGAGCAAAACGACCAGCACCAGGGGAACGAGCAAGTCGGGCTGGTTGGCCTCTATGGCGTCGTCCACCACCAGCTTCTGGAGGTATGGGGTGACCACAGTGACCGCCATCCAGCAGAGGGCGGCCAGCACGGAGACCACCAACAAACCCGGGTAACGCAGCATCCCGGTGGAGATCAGTCGCAGACCCACCCACAGGTCTGACATCTGATTCCGGGAGTCCATCAGACCGGAGGGTAACGGGCGGCGCCGATTCGGTTTCCGGTTAAACGGCGCCGCCCTCCGGGTCTGCGGTCAGGATGTCATCCGGAAACTCACCGCCCCTTCAGCATCGTATGCCTCGATGGCCGAGTCCTGGGGCCACTCCGATTCCAGCAGCTTGACCGCCAGGGGGTCGGCGAGTCGGCGCTGGATGACCCGCTTCAGGGGCCGTGCTCCGAAGGCGGGGTCGTACCCCTCGTCGGCCAGCATGTCCTTGACCTCGTCGGAGACTTGGAGTCGCAGTCCCCGGGCAACCAGGCGACGGCGGAGATGATCCAACTGCAGTTCGACGATCTCGGCGAGGTCGTCCCGGCTGAGACGGCCGAACACAACGATGTCGTCGACCCTATTCAGGAACTCGGGCCGGAAGTGGCTGCGTACCACCCCCATCACCCGGGTCTCGATCGCCTCGGCCGGCAGGCTGGGGTCGATCAGCTCGGATCCGAGGTTGGAGGTCATTATCAGGACCGCGTTGGTGAAGTCCACGGTGCGCCCCTGACCGTCGGTGAGGCGACCGTCGTCAAGGAGTTGGAGGAGGGTGTTGAATATTTCCGGATGGGCCTTCTCTACCTCGTCCAGGAGGATGACGGTGTAGGGCCGGCGGCGCACCGCCTCGGTGAGTTGCCCGCCCTGGTCGTAGCCGACGTAGCCGGGAGGTGCGCCGATCAGGCGGCTCACCGAGTGCTTCTCGGAGTATTCGGACATGTCGATTCGCACCATGGCCCGTGCGTCGTCAAACATGAAGTCCGCCAGGGTGCGGGCCAGTTCGGTCTTGCCCACCCCGGTCGGGCCGAGGAACAGGAAGGAACCAACGGGGCGGTTGGGGTCCGACAGTCCCGCACGGCTGCGCCGGATGGCATCGGAGATGGCCTTCACCGCCCTGTCCTGTCCCACCACGCGGGTGTGGAGATGGCTCTCCAGGTTCAGGAGCTTGGCGACCTCTCCCTCAAGCAACCGGGTCACCGGTATCCCCGTCCAGTGGGAGACCACCTCGGCTATGTCCTCGGCCACTACCTCCTCCGAGAGCATCCGACCGTTGGCGGCCAGTCTCTCGAGGCGCTCCTCCTTTAGCTCCAGATCCTTCTCCAGTCCCACGAGCACGCCGTATCGAAGCTCGGCGGCCCGGTGGAGATCGCCTCGCCGTTCTGCCATATTCGTCTCGGCGCGGGCGTCCTC
>CAYWGY010000113.1:0-8608 GCA_964458055.1 uncultured Acidimicrobiaceae bacterium
ACCCAGTACAAGGAGAAGGCCGACCGGAGCGGACAGAACCTGGGGCTGCTGTCATACCCGGTGCTGATGGCCGCCGACATCCTGATCCACAAGGTGCACGCCGTGCCGGTGGGAGAGGACCAGCGCCAGCATCTTGAACTCACCCGCGACCTGGTGGAGCGCTTCAACCACCGGTTCGGGGAGGTTTTCCCGGTTCCCGAGCGGATCACGCCCACGGTGGGTGCGCGGGTCATGTCTCTCCAGGACCCCACGTCGAAGATGTCGAAGAGCGATCCCGATGTGCGATCGCGCCTCTTGCTGACCGACTCCTCGGATCAGGTCCGTCGCAAGGTCCGAGCGGCGGTGACCGACTCGGAGAGGACCGTGGCCTACGAATGGGAGACCAAGCCGGGCATCTCCAACCTGCTGGAGTTGTTCTCGGTGGCCACCGGTCGACCGGTGGAGGAGTTGGCGTCGGAATACCGCGACGCAGGGTACGGTCGGTTCAAGATGGCGGTTGCCGAGGCGCTGGTCGAGTATCTGCGGCCGGTGAGGGAGCGCTATGAGGCCATGGACAACGCCGAGGTGTCGCGCCTGATGGCGGAGGGCGCCGCCGAGGCCCGCCGGCGCGCCGAGATCTCGATGGCGACCATCTGGGAGGCGGTGGGCCTGTCGGCCTGAGGGCAGCCTACCGAAGAGCGATATACATGTCAGAGCGATATACATGTCGCTATATCACATTGGCGGAGGACGAGTCGAAGCATCCCGTACTGGGTTAAGTCGGATGCTCACCGGGGGGAGGACTCGCTCCACTCTCCCAGGGTGGGGTGGAGCGAGATCCGTTCGTAGGCTGCCTGCAGGTCTTCGATGATCAACCGCCGTGCCTGGACTGTTCGATAAACGGCTTCCGCACGGCGCTGTCCCAGCAGGAAGAGGTTCGTGAGAGGGGCGCCCATTATTCCCAATCCGGCGCCGGCCGCGGCGGATATGCCAGCCAACCAGGCCTCATCCATAAAGCAGCACGTCTCGCCAGGTGAACTTCGGTCGTGGTAGAGGTCTCAGAGGAAGACCGGTCTTGAGGTATTCCTTGAGCATGTTCAGCACTGTGGCGAAATCTTCTTCCGAGAGCCCCATTTCGACTCTTGCCTCTTCGTGTGAGATGTAGGGGCGCTGGGAGACTATATCGGCCAGGTCGAACATCAGGTTGCGGTCCGTATTCTTAAAGTTCATAAAACATCGACTGCCGAAGTCAACCCTGTGTTGACACTTTCTGCACCAGACCTCGAATAGGTTCTCCGGGATAGCCGGGGAAAGGGGGCCTTTGAAGATAGGTCCGAGCGAGTCGGTTCTGGGTGAGGCCGCTTCTTTCGAGGGAGCCTATGCGGGAGGCGGCGTCCACAGCAGGGTTTGCGGCCAGAACTGGCTCCAGGCGAACCAGAAGGCCTGGTGAGAGGGGACTTCCGATCCGTCGGCGACCGAGACGACCCGCAGCCCGTCGCCGTCTTTTTGGAGTCTCACGCCTTCGGCGGCAACCTCGCCGCCGGCATCGATGATCTCGAGGGCGGCCTCTCTCGGGAAGGCGATGGTAACTCCGCTCTCCAGTTCCACGCCCACCACCAGGTCCTGCACGCCCAGGCGCTGGTCGACGTCGCCCACCGGGAAGATGGGCCCGTCGTCGTCCCTGCCCGCCAGGGGGTCGGGCGGGTAGAACCTTCCCAGCCCGCCGTCCTCGGCCAGGATAGTGGTGTCGGGGTGGGCCTCCTTCCAGGCGCCCCATGTGGACGAGACCACCGACGCCTGGTTCAGCCGCACGCCCGCCTCCCGGAGGGGACCCGAGACGGCCTCGCCGGTGAAGGTGTCGAAGACCGACTTGGTGTTCAGGTCGTACATAACCTTGTTGGACCTGCTCAAGAGCCCCGAGGTGCGCAGGACCGGTGTCTCCACCCCTTCGGGGACATCATCGGTGAAATAGGCCTGCGCCGAACCGCAGAGAGTGCAGTAGGGCATGCCGATCCGTCGACCACCCAGGGTGTCGTTGACCATCTCGTGGATCTCCATCTGATGTTTGGGGTAGGCCCGGGACTCGCCGTTGACGGTGACGCCGAAAACCACCCGGTCGTCGGGATACCAGTCGCCCTCCGAGGCCGGAGTGACCACCGGATCGTCGAGTGAGGGGATGCAGCCTCGCGGGCAGGGCTCTCCCGAACCCAGGGGTCGGTTGTCGATGAACACCCCGCCCCAACTCACCCATCGCCAGTCGATGGTCGCTCCCGGGTCGTTGAAGAACGGCTCCCATCCTGGTTCCACCAGCACGAACAGGCGCTTCTTGTAGTCGGGATACTCGGTGAAGGCGGGCAGGTCCCAGGCAATGAGCAGATCGGTGGCATGCCTCCACAGGTCCGGGGTGGCTCCGCTGATGTTGGCGTCGCCGTACATCTCCTGCAGCCGGGCGCCGATGGTCTCGAAGAGGTCCATGCTGTTGGTGAAGCGCAGGACGTCGGTGAGTACCCAGCCCACCCGGAGGTCGCCGTGTGAAGTGAAGGCCAGCAACTCCTCTCTCCCGATTCTCCTCTCGGCCTCCAACAGGTCGAAGAAGGCATCGAGGTCGGAACGCAGTTGATCGGAGATCGGACCCTCCGGGAAGTCGGGCGCCGACGGGAACACTTGGCCCTCGCTTGACACCAGTTCGGTGAAAGAGATCCGATCGACGGCCTCGTCGGGGGCGGTGATGTATTCGGCCGTGGTCGTGGTCTGGGAGGGCGTTTCTGGAGCAGAGGATGTGGTTGTGGGGGCCACCGTCTGGGGGGGAGCCTCGGCAGCCGCCGCGGTTGTCGGGCTCAGGGTCTGCGTCGTGACCGACGACGGGGGAGGGTCGGGGACAACCTCGGTGGTGTCCTGTTGTCCACCGCAGGCGGCCAAGACCAGCGCCAGTGCCGCCGATATCCGTTGAATGCTCTTGTTGTAAACCAGGTTCCTCCGAATCCTACGGTGAATCGAATCTTACGCAACGCCATAACCGGTCATCCCCCGTCCCGCCCGGGGCTCATTGGGAGAGCGCGCCGCTCCCGCAAATCGGGCGGTGCAGAGGGGCGTTTGTGATATATGGTGCTATATAGTTCGTTGCTGACGCCGGGCTGAGGATGCCATTCGCCCTGATCGCTCCGTTGTGCCATATATGTCTATGTATGCTGGCGTCGCCCGGTCCGGCGGTCGGGATGACCGGGAGTCCCTGCCGGTCCGGTTGGGAACCGCCGAGGTGTCACAGGGATTTGGTAGCCTCTGGAGGCAAGCGGATTGGGATGGAAACTCCATGGATCTCTTCGATTCGAAACGTAAGCAAACGGTTGGGTTTTGTCCTGTCGGGATGCCGCACCGGGGTCGCCGGGAGGCGAGGGATCTCTGTCGGCGCGCGGTTGGCCGGGTGGACTCGAATGAGCTCTTCGAACCGCTGACAACACCGGCGGAGCGCATGGTCCTCGGCGTGGCGGTGTTCGCCGAGGTGAGGCAGCGGCGGAGGGAAGACGAGCAACCGGGCACGGGCGGCTGCAGTTGGCCGCCGGGCGCCATGCGGAGCGAGCGGCAGCTGGCCAGGGAGAGAGACCGGAGAAGGCGCCGGGAGTGGGAGCGGAAGACACGACAGCAGGCAAGGTTTTCGGAGGAGAAGTAGATGGCAGTCGACATCGGCATAGGAAAGAGCGCCCGTCGGGTTTACGGGCTGGATGAGATCGCAATCGTCCCCACCCGGCGGACCCGGGACTCCGACGACGTGGACCTGGGTTGGCAACTCGACGCCTTCCCGTTCTCGGTCCCCATGATGGGCGCCTCCATGGATTCAACCATGAGCCCGGCCACGGTGGTCGAGGTGGGCCGCCTGGGTGGCCTGGGCGTGTTGAACCTGCAGGGACTGTGGACTCGTTATCCCGACCCCGAGCCCGTCTACCGGGAGATCGCGGAGGCGCCTCCAGAGCGGGCCACCGCGGTGTTGCAGGAGGTCTACAACGAACCGGTGAAGGCGCAGTTGATCGGAGAGCGCATCCAGGAGATCAGGAGGTCGGGAGTGATCTCCGCTGCCAGCCTCACGCCCCAGAACACTCTCAGGTACGCTCACGTCGCCGTTGAGGCGGGTCTCGACCTGCTGGTCATCCAGGGAAGGGTGGTCTCTGCAGAGCATGTCTCGACGCGCACCGAGCCGCTGAACCTGAAGAAGTTCATCGCCGAGTCGCCGGTGCCGGTGGTGGTGGGGGGATGCTCCTCCTACTCGATGGCCCTTCACCTGATGCGCACCGGCGCGGTGGGAGTGCTGGTGGGGGTGGGACCGGGAGCGGCGAGCGCCACCCGCAGGGTCCTTGGAGTCGGGGTCTCCCAGGCGACCGCCATCGCCGACGCCGCCGGCGCCCGGGTGCACTACCTGCTGGAGACCGGGCGCTACGTCCATGTCATCGCCGACGGGGGGATGCGCACCGGAGGCGAGATCGCCAAGGCGATCGCATGCGGCGCCGATGCGGCGATGATCGGTTCTCCCCTGGCCGCCGCCGGCGAGGCGCCCGGACGGGGATATCACTGGGGCATGTCGTCGTTCCATTCCGCCCTGCCGCGGGGGGTGCGCGTGGAGGTGCCGGAGCGGGGAAGCCTGGAGGAGATCATGATGGGTCCGGCCACCGAGAGTGGCGGTTTCACCAACCTCTTCGGAGCGCTGCGGAGGGCGATGTCGCTCACCGGCTATTCCAACGTTATGGAATTCCAGAAGGCCGAGGTGGCGGTGGCCCCCTCCTTCTTGGAAGAGGGGAAACAGATCCAGAGATCCCAGAATACGGGGGCGGATTGACCCTTCCCCTAGAGAACGTACTGGTGGTGGACCTGGGCGCCCAGTACGCCCGGTTGATCGCCAGGCGCATCCGGGAGGCCAGTGTCCATTCGGAGATCGTGCCGTCGCGGATCACGGCCTCGGAGGCAGCGGCACGCTCACCCTCGGGAATCGTGCTCTCGGGCGGGCCGGCTTCGGTCTACTCGCCGGAGGCGGTCTCCATCGATCCCGGGTTGCTGTCGCTGGGCGTCCCGGTGCTGGGGATCTGCTACGGCCACCAGTTGATCGCCGAGATGCTGGGAGGCAGGGTGGAGGCCACGGGCGGGGGGGAGTTCGGGAACACCGTCATGGAGCGAAGCGGGTCCTCTCTGCTGCTCTCCGACTTCACCTCCACCTCCGAGGTGTGGATGAGCCATCGGGACGCGGTGGTGGCGCCGCCGGCCGGGTTCTCGGTCACGGCCAGCACGCCCGGCGCCGAGGTGGCCGCCATGGAGAACCGGGACAGGGGCCTCTACGGGGTGCAGTTCCATCCCGAGGTCACCCACACTCCGGGAGGGATCGAGGTGCTGAAGCGATTTCTCTACGAGGCCTGCGACCTGGGGGGTTCCTGGACGGCGGCCTCCATCATCGAGACCGAGGTGGAGGCGGTGGGCCGGCAGATCGGTGACGCGCGGGCGGTGTGCGGGCTGTCGGGAGGGGTGGACTCGGCGGTTGCCGCCGCACTGGTGTATCAGGCGATCGGCGACCGTCTCACCTGCGTCTTCGTCGACCACGGACTTCTTCGAGCCGGAGAGGCCGAGCAGGTGGAGGAGGTGTTCGGCAACCACTTCTCCACCAACCTGATCCACGTCAAGGCACCGTCGCGCTTTTTGGACGCGCTGGCGGGAGTCACCGATCCCGAGACCAAGCGAAAGGTGATCGGCGAGACCTTCATCGAGGTGTTCGAGGAGGTCTCCGATGACCTTGACGAGTGCCGGTTCCTGGTGCAGGGCACGCTCTATCCGGACGTGATCGAATCGGGAGGTGGAGATGCGGCGGTGATCAAGAGTCACCACAACGTGGGAGGGTTGCCCGAGCACATGCGCCTGGAGTTGGTGGAGCCGCTACGGGACCTGTTCAAGGACGAGGTCAGGGCGGTGGGCACCGAACTCGATCTTCCAGACGAGATAGTGTGGCGCCATCCCTTCCCGGGGCCGGGGCTGGGGATACGGATCATCGGCGAGGTCACCCCCGAACGGCTGGACCTGTTGCGCCGCGCCGATGCCATCGTCATCGACGAGATCCGCCGGGCCGGGTTGTACCGGGACCTGTGGCAGGTGTTCGGAGTGCTTCCGGCGATCCGTTCGGTGGGAGTGCAGGGAGACGAGCGAACCTACGCCTATCCCCTGGTGGTGCGCGCCGTGGAGAGTTCCGAGGCGATGACCGCCGACTGGGCCCGGTTGCCCTACGAGGTGCTCTCGGAGATATCGCGGCGGGTGATCGGCGAAGTGGAGGGCATCAACCGGGTGCTCTACGACGTCTCCTCGAAGCCTCCCGCCACCATCGAGTGGGAGTGAACGGGATGATCGGCGCCCATCCGCTGCTGGACGAACTCAATCCCGAACAGCAGGAGGCGGTGACCATCGCCGGAGGGCCGGTGATGGTGGTGGCGGGCGCCGGCTCCGGCAAGACCAGGGTGCTCACCCACCGGATCGCCTACCTGATCGGGGAGATGGCGGTCCGCCCCGAGTCGATCCTGGCCATCACCTTCACCAACAAGGCGGCCCGAGAGATGCGTGACAGGGTGGGCGGACTGGTGGGCGCCACGGTCCGCAACATGTGGGTCTCCACCTTCCACTCGGCCTGTGCCCGGATACTCCGCCGGGAGGCTCACGTCTTCGGGTATCGCTCCAACTTCTCCATCTATGACCGCTCCGACTCGGTGCGCCTGGTCAGGAACTGTCTGAACGACCTGGGTCTCGACGCCAGCCGCCTCTCTCCCAAGGGACTGGTGAACAGGATCAGCGCGGCCAAGAACGACCTGGTGGACTACGAGACCTTCATCGACCGGGCGGAGGCGCCCGTCGAGGTGGGAGAGGTGTACCGGCTCTACCAGCAGCGCCTGCTGCAGATGTCGGCCATGGACTTCGACGACCTCTTGATGGTGACCGTGGAACTGCTGGGAGCGGTCCCCGAGGTGCTGGAGCGATACCAACAGATCTTCGGGCACGTGCTGGTTGACGAGTACCAGGACACCAACCGCGCTCAGTACCTTTTGGTGCGGCACCTGGCATGGAAACACCGCAGCCTGTTCGTGGTGGGTGACAGCGACCAGTCCATCTATGCCTTCCGGGGCGCCGACTACCGCAATTTCAGCCGGTTCGACGACGATTTTCCCGAGGCGCGGCGGGTGGTCCTGAGCCGGAACTACCGGTCGACCTCCACCATCCTGGACGCCGCCAACGAGGTGATCAGCATCAACCCGCGGCCGGACCCCAAGGATCTGTGGTGCGACCAGAACGAGGGCGAGCCGATCGTGGTGTGCCAGGGTGCGGCGGCTCTCCGGGAGGCCAAGTTCGTGGCGGACAGGGCGGCCAAGTTGTTGGAGGAGGGCTACAACCCCGGCGACATGGCGGTCTTTTACCGCACCAACGCCCAGTCGCGTGCCTTCGAGGAGTCGCTGCGCCGCGCCGGGATCCCGCGCCAGGTGGTGGGAGCGGTGGCCTTCTACCAGCGCCGGGAGATCAAGGACGTGGTGGCCTACCTGCAGGTGGTGGCCAATCCCGACGACGGGGTGGCGCTCCGGCGGATCATCAACACCCCCCGCCGCGGGATCGGGCGCACCTCCCTGGGCCACCTGGAGAGATACGCTGACTCACAGGAGATGGGGCTGCGGGAGGCATTGGAGGAGGCCGACGAGGTCCCCGGGATCTCCACCCGGGCGCGCAAAGGTATCAAGGAACTGACGGGTCTGCTGGCCGGCATGCGGGCACACCTGGAGGCAGAGGGCGTGGGCCGGGCGGTCGAGGCGGCCATCTTCGACACCGGAATAGCCGAGATGGCGACTGCCGAAGGGGGACTCGAGGCCGAGAGCCGGTCGGACAACCTGGCCGAGTTGTCCCGGGTGGCCTACGAGTTCGAGGCCGGTCTTGAAGAGGACACCGCACCCATGGAGCGGTTGGGACGTTTCCTCGAAGGCGCATCGTTGGTGTCGGACACCGACAACCTGGACGAGGGCGCCGGAGCGGTGGCGTTGATGACGGTGCACAGCGCCAAGGGCCTGGAGTTCCCGGTGGTGTTCGTGGTGGGCCTGCAGGACGGGCTGTTCCCGCATGACCGCAGCATCGCCGACCCCGATGAACTGGAGGAGGAGCGCCGCCTCTTCTATGTGGCGATGACCCGCTCCATGGAAAGGCTCCATCTCAGCTGGGACGACACCCGCATGGTGGGAGGGTTCCCCTATCCGCAGACACCCAGCCGCTTTCTCCGCGAGATCCCCGACAGGCTGGTGGAGAAGGTGGGCGGTCGCCCGTCCCTCCGTCCGGTAACAGCGGCCTCGGCGGGTTCCTCCCAGGGTGCCCGGGGGCGTCCCCTCGCCGGATCGAAGCCGCCGCGCGGGATCGTTCGCCGGTCGGGCTTCGAAGTGGGCGACCGGGTGCGTCACCCCGACCTGGGCACCGGCCGGGTGCTGACCATATCAGGTCAGGGAATGCGAGCCTCGGCGACCATCTTCTTCCCCGGTCTGAGAGAACGGCGTGAACTCATGCTCTCCGCAGTGGAAAGGGTGCAGGGCTTCGGACCCGGTTAGCCCGAAGACAGGGCATGTGTTCTTGCTTCACCTGCCGG
>CAYWGY010000114.1:0-8596 GCA_964458055.1 uncultured Acidimicrobiaceae bacterium
TGGCCGGGCTTTGAACAGCGTCGCGCAGTACATAGGTCATACGCTCTTGGGAGAGGTGGAAGATCTCCTGGAGCGGAAAGTAACACTTGAGTTCCCCAAGCGTGGGCAGCCCCGTTGGGATTTGCAGGTTCATTGGCGCGTACAGGAACAGTATGGGGGCGCGTTGCAGGTAATGGTCAATAACCTCGGGGCGACCATATGTCTGCGTCCAGGCATTGGCCCACCCGATCGATACGGAGGCAAAGGCACGGAAAAAAGGTGGTACGGCGAGTTAATCGAGACCATGTCGGAGTGGGAGAAGCCCGACGACTTCGAGGTGATCAATGTCAGTGGCGGCGATTACGGTCGGGATCGCAATCTCTATGGCCGGATCGGGAGCTTTGTCTATGGGAAGTGGTATGACAAAGAAGAAATGAAAGGTCTGGATCTGCGATCAGAGTTGCAGACCGTTGTCCCCAAACTTCGTCCGGCTTTGGAAAAGTGGATGGATCTCTATAGAGGTGAAACCAGGCCGCCAGATGGGAATCGCCCGCCTTTGGATCAGTTGGCCGAGCACCTGTTTGTTGACGAGAGATTCTTGAATGAAATCGTCGGATTGCTGGAGGACAAGGGTCAGGTGATCTTTTACGGCCCGCCCGGGACCGGGAAGACGTTTCTGGCCAAGAGGCTGGCTGAGTGGTTGGCGCCGGATGACTCTCGGCGGGCGTTGGTACAGTTTCATCCCTCAATGTCCTACGAGGACTTCTTCGAGGGGTATCGGCCGCAAACCGGTGACGCTGGCGCCATGACCTACAAGCTGACATCCGGCCCCCTGCGCAGGATCGCCCGGCGGGCGGCGCGGAACCCCGACGATCGGTATGTCATGATCATTGACGAGATCAACCGGGCCAACCTTCCGAAGGTGCTGGGCGAGTTGTTGTTCCTGCTGGAATACCGGGATGACACGGTGCTGCCGCTCTATCGGCCTGCCGAGCCTTTCGGGTTGCCTCCCAATCTGTGGTTTATCGGGACCATGAACACCGCAGACCGATCAATTGCCCTCATTGACGCCGCTCTACGTCGGCGTTTCCACTTTGTGCCGTTCTTTCCCCATCAGGGTCCCATGGAGGGGCTGTTGGAACGCTGGCTCGGAGCCAACCGCGAGAAGCAATGGGTGGGGGAGTTGGTGGCGAGGGTGAACGCAAAGCTCTCAGAACTGTTGGGCGGGCCGCACCTTCAACTGGGGCACAGCCACTTCATGAAGCCGGGGATAAGTGACCACAGGACCGGCAGGATGGAGATGGTGTGGCGATACACGGTGGAGCCGTTCATCGAGGAGCAGTTTTTCGACGATCCGGATCGGGTCAGGGAGTTCCGTTGGGAAGAAGTGAGCAAGCCCTATGTGACCACCACCTCGCCGCCGGACGCCTCGCCCGCAGATCCACGGTTTGATGAAGACAGAGACCCTGAGGCTGACTGAGTTTCAGACTCGTCGTTTCCGGTTGTCCCGGTCGGTGGCAACGAGGCTCGCTGCCGGCCGCCATACGAAAGTAGCTCCTGGTGCCGAACCGGGATGGTGGGAGGTGACCGCCGGCCACTACGTCGGCACGCTGGTGGTGGAGGACCTGCGGATCTACATCAAGCCGAAGATCCGGCTCGAAAACCTGTTCCTGCTGTTGGGGGTGGGCCTGAGGGAGCAGGACTGGATGAAGGCCGCCGCCCATTATGACCTGAACCAGAATCTGCTCCCGGCGGTTGTTTCCTTCTTCACCCGCTCAGCCGACCTGTCCCTGCGCAGGGGCGTTTACCGGCACTACCGAGAGGAACGCGATCGCCTGCCGACTATTCGAGGGCGGATCGACACCCCGGCCGAGATGAGCCGAGCCGGGATCGTGTACCCGATCGCCTGCCGGTTTGATGAATACACTGCTGACATTGCGGAAAACCGGTATCTGAAAGCGGCCATCCTGAAGTCTCTGTGGGTCCCCGGCGTATTGCCCGAGGATCGTCGTCGGCTCCACCGCCTGCGAATCACCCTCGAAGAGGTAAACGCGTCGGCCGTGGGTCCCGAACTGCTGGATCGAATCGACTTCAACCGGCTCAACGCCCACTACGAGCCCACCCTGCGTCTGGCCAGATTGCTGTTGGAGAATCTCACTCTGACGGACGACCCTGGCAAAACTCAGGCTGTTTCGTTCATGGTTGACATGAACTTTCTGTTCGAGCGGTTCGTCACCGACCGGCTCCAGCGGTCCCTCCGGGGTCGCCTGGATGTGAGGCCCCAGCATTGGGGCCACCTCGGTCGGGGAGGACAGGTACCCATTTGTCCCGACCTGGTGTTCCGTCGGCGGGGCGAAAACGCCTTCGTGGGCGACCTCAAGTACAAGATCATGGGGGACAAAGCGGATGCTCGCAACGCTGATTACTACCAGTTGCTCGCCTATCTCACGGCTCTCGATCTGCCGGAGGGCGTGCTGATCTATTGCCGCGAAGCGGGCGCCGACCGGCAGCGTTCAATCACGGTCCGCAATGCCGGCAAGGTCCTGCACACCTGGGGTGTGGACCTGTCCGGTTCGCCCGCCGAGGTCGAAGCGGAGGTTGAGAGGCTGGCCGACTGGATAGCCAACCGAGTTGACCGGGCGGTTCCAGTTACTCGTCCGGTGATGTCAGTGGCCTCCTGATGGTGGTGGCGTTTAGCGTGGCGATGCTATTCGGCCCAAGATTCGGTCGGAGATCCAGCAAACTGATTTCTCCGCGAGCTACCTAACGTTTGCGGGGGAGGTCGGCTGCCTTCATGAGGGAGCCGTTGGTGTCCAGGATGCCGATCTTGGTGCCGATGGTGGCAGGGCTGGCCGCGAAGAGGTCGGCGCGGTTGATGACCAGGAACCGGTATGTCATCAGTGGTCGGAGGCGTTTGACGACCTTCTTGATCTGCTTGTGGTTCTCGGCTATGCCGAGAGACCCCTTGGAGCAGACCAGGTCAGCCTTGCCGGTGGGATCCGGCTCGGCGGAGAGCTTTTCGATCATTGCCTGGCGGATTTGGTCGTTAGTCAAACGGGACATCGTTCTCCCCTAGGTTCAACTGATGGTTACAACGATCTTATAGGCAGGAGTTCAAGTGCGGTGTCTTGCCATGCGTTTTTCGATCATCTCCTGCAGTGCCCGATCTGACTCATCCAGACCGAGAACCGCCAGCCAGCCCCTTTCTTCAAGAGCATCTCGGAGTTCCTCCACTCCGGGGACTTCAGAGTCATCAAGGGACAGCCCGGCCGCTATGGCCTCGCAGAGAGCCTCTACCGGGAGACCCAGCCGGACCGCCTCCCTGGCGGGCCCAACCAGGCGCTCGGCAGGTCCGAGCTTTATGAGAGGGTTGCGTGCCACCCGGTGGATGGGGTCCACCAGCGTGGTGGTCACGAAACGGCCGAGGTTGTATCGCCCGTATTCAGCAAGTTCTTCTTCGCTCCACTCCTGCAGGTGCGGGGAGAGCACCGCCGCCATGGTGGCCGTCATCTCCTCCAACCGTTTTCTGATGGACGGGTCGGAGACCGCCTGCGCCACCGTGTCGTGTCCGGCGTGCGAGCCGAGAAATGCACCGGCCGCGTGCAGCCCGTTCACCAGCCAGAGTTTTCTCTTCCGGTGCAACTCCAGATTGGGAACCAACTGGAACCCTTCCACTGCCGGATCCTCTCCCACCCAGTCTGTGAGGGCAACCTTGAAGTCGAATCGCGCCTCCACCTCCACAGCCAATCCCTGGCCGGTGGATCCCGGAACCATCCGGTCGACGAGTGTCTCGGGAAACCCCACTCCCTCCGGCCGGTTGTCCAGCAATCTTTCTATATGGCCCCGTAGCACGGCGGTGTTGGGATCGGCATTCTCACACGCCAGGACATTGCGGATCCGAGAGTCCGGGTGCTCCAGTGCGGCGGCGATCGTCGGCGCTACCCGGTCGAGGATGCCGGCGCCCACGGCCGTGCAAACGAGTTCTGCGGAGGCCGCGGCGGGTACCGCCGATGCGGCGTCGGTTCCGTTGACCGCCCTCACCCCTCGGATCATTCGGGTGGCGCGACCGTCCGGGCCGACCTCGATCACCCGGTACTTTCCTTCCCGGTTTATGAGTGCAACCAACTCCGGGAAGACGTCAACGAAGACCACCTCCCATCCCGCTCGTCCGAACAGCCATCCCAGCAGGCCTCTTCCTATGTTCCCGGCGCCGAATACCGCGGCGCGCCGAAGGGTCATTCGGGAGGCGCCTCCAGGGTTTCCCTCACGTATTCTTCGTCGGTGGCCGCCGCCAACTCCGCGCACAGGTCCTCGTCGTCCAGCACCTCGGCAAGATGCGACATGACGGCCAGGTGTTCCTCGCCGACCGCCGCCAGCCCGAACACCAGGTAGGCGACGTCGTCCTCTTCACCCCAGGCAACGCCCTGAGGGTATTGGGCCAGCACCAGGGCGGTGCGCTTAATCAGGCCCTTGTCCTCGTAGGTGCAGTGGGGGAGGGCGATCCCGTTTCCCAGGTAGGTGGAGATGAGTTCTTCCCGCGCCAGCATGGAAGCGCCGTAGCCCTCATCCACCGCACCCAGGTCGTACAGCATGCCCGAAACCCTGTCGATGGCTTCTTTCTGGGTCAACCCCCGTTCGCCCAGGCTGATGGCCTCAACCGAGGCCACTGCCTTCTCCGCCACCGGCTAGGCCCCGACCACGTCTTGGCCGCTGGAGAGGTTCTTCACCAACTGGGTCAGCGCAGGGTCCTTGAGGAAGGTCCTGAAAGGGACGACGGCAGCGTGAGGAGCGACCTGCTTCACCCGGGCGGCCAATCCCTGGTGGGTCACCACCACATCGGCATCGGCGGGTATGTCGTGTACCGGCGAGTGACTCACCTTTACGTTGAGTTTGGCCTTCTTGATCATCTTCTTCAGGGCATTGGTGACCATCAGGCTCGAGCCCATGCCGGCTTCACAGGCCAGCACGATCCATTGGACATCCGCCGCTGCTTTCGTTACTGCACTCATCTTGTCATGCCTCCGATTAAAAGAATGGGGGAGCCTCCCAGCAGGGAGACTCCCTTCACTCTAGTTAGTGCGTTTGCGAGTCGGCTTAGCCGGTTGGAACTGACGGCATGGCGCCGATCATGTCGTCGGTGCCCTCCGTTTCCTTGACAGGCGAGATCCGCAGGAGCAGCGTTCCCACTATGAAAGCTGCTGCCACCGCGGCCGCCATTCCTAAGTAGACGCCTAGGTGTTCGCCCCTGGGCGTAACCGCCAGGTAGGCGAAGATCGACCCTGGCGAAGGCGTAGCCGATAGTCCGGCATCGAAAGCGACGAAGATGATGTCGGCGACGATCCCGCCGGCCCACATGGCCACGATCATGATGGGGTGCATGAGAACGTACGGGAAATAGATCTCATGGATTCCACCGAAGAAGTGGATCACGATGGCGCCGGGCGCGGACAGCTTGGCCATGCCCTTTCCGGCAAACCAGTAAGCCAGCAGCAGACCGAGCCCGGGGCCGGGGTTGGTCTCCAGCAAGAAGTGGATTGCCTTGCCTGTTTCAGCAGCCTCGGCTGCTCCCAGCGGCGCCAGGATGCCGTGGTTGATGGCGTTGTTCAGGAACAGCACCTTCCCCACTTCGATGGGTATGTCGGCAAGGGGCAACAGTCCGGCATCATTGATGCCGTCGACAATGTTCCCCAGCGCATTGGCGATACCACCCATGATGGGACCCATGATGTAGCGACCGATGATGGCCAGGATGGCGCCGAGAATGCCGGCCGAGAAGTTGTTGTAGAGCATCTCGAAACCGACGGCAACCCTGTCCTGGAACGCCTGGTCAACCTTCATCATGATCCATGCAGCCAGTGGACCGACAACCATGGCGCCAAGGAACTGGGGCGGATCTCCGGTCGCGCCGCTTGCCAGTGCAAAGTCGGCACCCACGATGATCCCCATGGTGGCAAGGGAGCCCATTACGCCTCCCCTATGGCCATACACCATCTTCCCGCCTGTGTATCCGATCAGGACGGGCAGCAGGTAGACAATGATGGGACCTACCAACTCAAGCAGATCGTCGTTGGGTGTCCATCCGGTGGGAATAAAAAAGGCGGTGATCAAACCCCAGGCGATGAACGCCCCGATGTTGGGAATGACCATTCCCGCCATAAACCCGCCGAACTTCTGTAGACGTGCGAGCATCCTTCCTCCTTTATAGAGGTATATACGGTATACATAACCCTAGATACCCGGACTGGCCGGATGCGGCAAATCAGGGTGATTTGTTAAGGTGACCTAACAATGTGCCGGTACGAGGCCGCCATGGTTGCAGCGGCCAGGGACAGCGCCGGGGCGCCCAGCAGCCAGAAGGCCAGGATGCCTGTGAGGCCGGATCCCAGCAGGTAGAACAACCCCCCTGCGGGGACGAAGAGAAGCGCCAGGACCAGCACCACCACCAGAAGGCGCATGCGGTTGCCGCTGGTCAACTCCGCGCTGACGGCCAGGGAGGCGAAGCCTTTGGCTCTGTGCTCCAGTATCAGAAAGGGAAAGAAGGTGTAGATCATCAACACCATCAGGCCGGGGACGACCAAAAACACCATTCCCACCGCCACCGTGAAGGAGAATGCGGCAGTGGCGCGCACGAACCCGTCCCGCACCCACCAGTCTTCCCTGTCGGGGTCGTAGTCGGGCGACGCCGCTCCGAAGGCAACCCGGGCGAGGGGCCACCCGACATACCCGGCCACGGCGAAACTGCCCAACCAGATGAACAGGTAGAACCAGAAGAACAGAGTATTGCTCTCTCGGGTCTCTTCGCTCGCCCTCCACACAACGAGGACCACCGCCGGCACGGCCAAGAGGAAGAGCGACCGGGTCACCAGAGCCGACGGAGCACGGAGGAAGGCTCTCACACCCTCTGCCAACACGGAGCCCATGGGCAGCGGCGGTGTCTTCTTTTCAGGCAGGTTTCGGCCTTCTGTGGGGTTTCCCGAAGGCTACCCTATGGGAACTGTGGGTGAGAAGCTACATCCGGATCCGGAACGCGCCGTCTCGGCCTTGGGGCCGTTTTCTTCCGGGTTGGCAGCGGACGGATACTCCCTGGAGGTGACCCCGGCTGGCGACGGGAGGCTGGTGGTGGAGATAGTGGCAGGCCCCGACGCCTGCGAGGACTGCCTGATCCCCAGGGAGATGTTCAGCGGCATGCTCTCCTCCCGGCTCTCTTCGGAGGGGGTGCAGTTCTCGGACCTGGCCCTGATCTATCCGGGCGACTGATCGGGTTTCATGGCCACGCCCCTCACAGGTCTGGAACTTCCGGCCCGGGAGTTGTTCGACCTTCCCCCGGATATGGCCTGGTTGAACAGCGCCTACCTGGGCGCCCGCGCCAGGCCGGTGGCCGAGGCGGTGAACAAGGCTGTTAACCGCCCTCTCTCGGAGGTGGGGGTCTCCGACTTCTTCGCTCCGGGTAATCGTGTAAGGGAATTGCTGGCCCCGTTGGTGGGAGGAGATGCCGAGGGGGTGGCGCTGGTGCCCTCTGCCAGCTATGGTGTGGCCACCGCCGCTGCCGCGCTAGGGGTGGGTGAGGGCGACCGCGTGTTGATGTTGGAGGAACAGTTCCCCGCCATGGTTTATCCCTGGACGGAGCGGGGTGCTGAGGCGGTTTTCATCAAGAGACCTTCCGATGATGACTGGACCCGGGCTGTGCTTGATCAACTTGATGAGACAATCTCCGTGGTATCCGTACCGGCCTGTCACTGGACCGACGGGACTCTGGTGGACCTCGAGAAGGTGGGGGAGGCGGCCCGGTCGGTCGGAGCCGGCGTGGTGGTGGACGTCTCCCAGAGTCTGGGGATGCAGGCCTTCGAGGCGAGGACGATACTGCCGGACTTCGTGGTGTCGGTTGGTTACAAGTGGTTGTTGGGGCCACCGGGAATCTCTTACCTGTGGGCATCACCGGAGAATCGCGAGGGAAGGCCGATCGACGCCAACTGGATGGCGCGAGCCGGCAGCGAGGACTTCTCGCGGGTCAACGAGTACCGATGGGAGTTGGCAACCGGGGCGCGGCGCTACGACGCCGGGCAGACCTGGAATCTGTGGCTGACGGAAGCCTCCTGTCGAGCGCTGGAGATCGTGACGAAGGTGGGTTGCGAACGACTCTCGTCTCACAGCCGGTCGCTCACCAACCGACTGGCCGACGAGGCCGCCGCTCTGGGGTTGGCTGCTCCCCGCCCGCGATTCCGGAGCGCTCATCTGATGGGTCTGAGGCTGCCGGAGGGCGCCGATCCGCGCTCGCTGGTGACCGAACTGGCCTCCCGATCTGTCTACGTGTCAGTGCGCGGCAACTCGGTAAGGGTCTCGGCTCACATGTGGAACACCAACGACGACATCGATCGCCTGCTAGAGGGCTTGGGGGCGTGGTCGGCCTAGCATCACCTGCTCTTCAGATGTGGCGGGGGAGTTGGGAATCCGTCGATTGTGATTGGGGGTCCTCAATAATCGGGTGCTGAACCAGTTTTGACGTTCGAAAGGGCGTCCCTGGTGAGGACTTTATGGCAGGGCTATGTGCATGTGGGTGGGCGCCAGTCTTTGGACATGATGCTTGACGAGTGCAGCAGAAGACGCTGCCCCTTGGTAC
>CAYWGY010000115.1:0-8152 GCA_964458055.1 uncultured Acidimicrobiaceae bacterium
GTGCTGGCCCAGATCGGTGAGTTCTCCTTCGTGCTTGAACGGGCGGGAGAGGAGGTCGGGCTGGTCCCTGCCGGTCTGGCCGACGGCACTGACGCCTTCATTGCCGTGACCGTGTTGCTAATGGCGCTGAGTCCCTACGGCCTGCGGTTCGGCAATGCAGTGGCGGCGCGCCTGGCTCGGGGACCGGCCGGACCGGAGGAGGTGCGCCGGGATGCGGCGGAGACCGGTGCCGGGCTTGAATACCACGGAGACCCGATGGAGGACCATGTGGTGGTGGCCGGCTACGGGCCGCGGGCGCGCCGCGTCATCGAGGCCCTCGAAATGGTGCCCGTCCCGTACACCATCGTCACGTTGGATCTCGAGGCCGGAAGGGGTGCCGCCGATTACGGTCGGGCGGTGCTGATCGGCGATGTCTCCCGCCACCTGATCGCCGAGAGGGCAGGGCTGAAGGACGCCCGGGTGGTGCTGGCGGTGGACAGCTCTCCGGAGGCGGTTGAACAGTTCGCCCGCATCGCCCGTGAGCACAACCCAGGGGTGGTGGTGCTTGCCTGGGCCGAGGACATCGGCGACGCCTCGCACCTGCAGCACCACGGCCTGGTCGACCATGTGGTTGCCGAACGCCAAGCCGCCCTCGATGCTCTCATCAATCACACCCTCGGGCACTACCAGGTCCCCGAGGCGGAGGCAGAAGCTGTCATGCACGCAGTGTTGGGTGAAGAAGATCTCGATCAGGGCTTCGAAAACGGCCACACCTCCGGAGCTGGCTAGGTCGGGCGACGGCCTGCCGTCGGTGTCGTGGCGCTCCGCCAGAGCCGACGACACTGCGCTTTCCCGGCTTGTCGGTTCAGCGGCGCTGGGTCCTGGCTAGGCTCGGATCCGTCCTACCGGGCGCTCTGTCAAGGCTTTGGCGCCTCGGGGGGCGTGGATCGTCGAGTCCGACATTGACCCGAACAGGAGAGTAGATATGGGGCGCTACAAGACGAGGCTGTTCCGATCACAGGGGCTCCAAAACGTGAACGGAATCCGACTCAAGGTCTACACCATCGCCGCTGAGGGTCGAGAGGATATCGACATGGGACCGGTGTTGCGATACGCCACTTCGACCCTTGCGCAGTCACCCATCCCGTGGACAGCTCATCGAGAGTCGGGCTACATCATCTATCACGCCGGGCAGATCGCCAACTGGCTTCTGACCAGGGTCTGGCTGAAGGGCGGTATCGTCTCTGGTCTCTTGGCCGCCGATTATGGCGATGGCCTCGACGATGTCTCCATGCCATTGGTGGAATGCGTGTGGGAGGCTGTCGTCAGCCAATACGAACGGGACGCATGGGTCCGGCACATGATGTCGGGAGAAGAGGACCCCGCCGGCTATTTGGCTGACTTCCTGGAGGATGGGTACCACTGATCCACCCCCAGGTTGGCATGAGGAGAGGGTAGGCACTCCGACCTGGAGGTTTGACCGTTCCGGGATCCCTACCTCTATTGACTCCCGGGTGCCGGCCTCCTGGTTGTGGGTTGCCTGTGCTGCCGCGGCGTCGAGTTTCCATGCGACCGGGTATCGATTGCTTCGGTGCCGATAACGCTCCTCCGCAGGCAAAGCCACCGCCGGCAATCGAAAGATGCTCAAAGCTGTCGAGTCCGGCGGTGAGAGGGTGGCTGACCTGTGGATGGGCGAGGGTTCCAACCGGCCCGGGTCAGACGGAGGCCGTCACCGGCTCTCTGGCGCTCCTCCATAGCCGTATCGCCTGTACGGTCCATGTCAGCGGCCCCATGGTCTCCACGTATATCCAGAGGAGTCCGTCGTCGCTGTGCCCCAGGGAGGCGAACCAGTTGGCGAAGAACGGGATGGCGACCAGGATGGTGAAGTAGAAGAAGAGGCTGGACCAGAGCCATTCTCGAGCGGGCGGCGATTGGCCGCCGGCCCGCCGCATGGCTTGGTATGCCGTGATCGCGGTCAGGATCAACGCCGCGGCCATGAATACATCGAGAGCCGCGAACCTGTCGCTTTCCTCCAGGAGGTCTTCCTCCGGATGCTCCTCGAAGAAGGTGTGCTCGGTAAAATGCACGAGGACCCAGCCGGTCATCACCGCCAGGTAGGCACTACCTGCCAGCTTCAATGTTCTCACGGTGTTCACCACCTTCCAGCCCGTGATAGTGATAATCACTATCGTACCACGCTTAGGCGTGGGCTGCCTGCGTGATGGCGAGAGCGCCGGATTTGCAGACGAATAGTTCTAGTTATAATAGAACTATGCTCTGGAAGATAGACACCCGGTCTGCTCAGCCTCTCCACGAACAACTGGCCGGTCAGCTGCGTCGCGCCATAGCCGCCCGGGAACTTGCCGGGGGTGAGAAACTTCCTCCTGCGCGCGAGGTGGCCAAAGGCCTGGGAGTCAACGTGCACACGGTGCTCAGGGCGTTCCAGACGTTGCGCGACGAGGGCCTCCTGGAGGTCCGTCGAGGCAGGGGCACGTCGGTGGCTGCAGACGCCCGGTCGGTGACCCGCTATGTCGACCTTGCCCGCAGCCTGGTTCGAGAAGCCCGTCGAGCCGGCCTCGCCGACCGGGAGATCATGCGACTTGTGGAGGTGCAATTGTGAGTCTGGGGATGCGACGTTTGATCCTGGGTGCACTCATGCCCGTTGTGGTGGCGGCCGCCGGCCTGGGCCCGTACCTGGCCTACGGTCCCGAACTGCCCGATCGGGTCGCAGTTCACTACGACAGCGCCGGGGTACCGGACGGTTCGATGGCCCGGGAGCAGTTCCTGGTGCTAATGGGCGCCATGATGGCAATCGGCCTGGCAACGTGCGCGGCCATCGCGTACAGCAGGCGGAAGTTCCAGCCGATGGTGGCCCCCGGCGCGTGTTCGGTCGGTGCATTCCTCGCCGCGCTGTGCGCGGGGATCCTCACCGTCACCGCAGTCGACCAGCGCGGCCTGGACCGGTGGCAGGACGCCGCTCTCTCACCAGCGGTGTTGATCCTCTGGATCTGCGCCAGTGTGGCGACCGCGGCCTTTGCCGCCTGGTTGGCCTCGTCTCTTCCCCACCGGGACGGCAACGGAGTTGGCGCCCCGCCGCCCGCGATGGCGCTGGCCTCGGGAGAGCGGGTGTTCTGGAGCGGGACCCTGTCGGTGAGGTGGCCCCTGCTGGCCGGCCTCACGACCGTTGCCGTCGCCCTGGTGCTCACCCAGTTCGCGGATTTCTGGATAGTGATAATCGCCCTGGTCGTCGCTTCGGTCATCACCACCTTCGGGCGGATACGGGTGACCGCCGACCGTTCGGGGCTGGGGGTGCGCTACGGGCTCCTGGGATGGCCGCGCACCTCGGTTCCCGTAGGTCGCATCGCCGCAGCCCGGGTGATCGACGTCAGGCCGACCGAGTGGGGCGGCTGGGGTTACCGGGGCAGCCTGGCCCTGATGAGGCGGGCCGCTGTGGTCCTGCGGGAGGGTCCCGGTATCCGCCTGGATCTTCACGACGGCAAGGTGTTCGCCGTGACCGTCGATCACCCGGACACTCCGGTGCGGTTGCTGAACGCAGAGATCGAGCGGCTGGCCGCTGCCGGGGCTAGGGCGCCGGGCGGGAGTCTCTGAGAGGCGCCGCGGTGCGGGCGGCCACATGGTCGAAGGAGACGCCGGGCGACAGTTCGACGACCTCGAATCCGTTGGCGGTGACCTCGATGACGGCCAGGTCGGTGTAGACCCGGTCGACCACTCCGGTTCCGGTGAGCGGATAGGAGCAGCGCTCCACCAGCTTGGGCGCCCCCTGCCGGGTGCAGTGGGTGGTCAGCACGTAGACAGCCTTGACGCCCGACACCAGGTCCATGGCGCCCCCCACTCCCGGGATGGCGTCCCTCCGGCCGGTCGACCAGTTGGCGAGGTCGCCGTTGGCGGCCACCTCCAGGGCGCCCAGCACGGAGAGGTCGAGGTGGCCGCCCCGGATCATGGCGAAGCTGTCGGCCTGGTGGAAGAAGGAGGCGCCCGGCAGAATGGTGACCTGCTTCTTGCCGGCGTTGATGAGTTCGGGATCACCGGTCCCCGGCCGCGGTGACGGGCCCATTCCCAGCAGGCCGTTCTCGGCGTGCAGCACTATCTCGCGGCCCTCGGGGATGGACCGGGCGATCAACTCCGGCATGCCGATCCCCAGGTTCACGTAGGCGCCGTCGGGAATGTCCTGAGCGGCGCGCCGGGCGATCTGTGCCTTCTTCAGTCCCTGGACTGTGGCGCTCATGGGTAGCGGGCGCCTTGGGCGACGAGTTCCGACTCGTGCCTGTGATCGGGCACATGGACCACGCGGTCCACGAAGATACCCGGGGTGATCACCGTCTCCGGATCGAGTTCGCCGGGCTCGACCACCGCGGAGACCTGGGCCACCGTGACCCGGCCGGCCATCGCCATGACGGGAGAGAAGTTGCGGGCGGTCCCGTTGTACACCAGGTTGCCGTGCCGGTCGGCGGCCCGCGCCTTGATGAGGGCCCAGTCGGCCACCAGGCCGTGTTCGAGCAGGCACACCTTGTCGCCGAATCGCCGCTGCTCCTTGCCGGCTCCCAGGGCCGTGCCTGCCGCCGTCGGAGTGTAAAAGGCCGGTATGCCGGCGCCTCCCGCTCTGATGCGCTCGGCCAGGGTGCCCTGAGGCACCAGTTCCAGTTCGATTCCCCCGGCTCGGTAGAGGTCCGGGAAGGTGGTGGAGTGCGAACTCCGGGGAAACGAGCACACCAACTTGGCGACCTGTCCCTCGCGAATCAGCGCCGCCAGCCCCACCTGCCCGTTGCCGGCGTTGTTGCTGATCACGGTCAGGCCGGTGGCGCCGTGGTCGACCAGAGCGTGAATGAGTTCGATCGGACTGCCGGCCTCCCCGAACCCGCCGATCATGATCGTGTCGCCGTCGCAGACCCCCGCCAGTGCGTCCCCCGGGCTGCTCATCCGTTTGTCAATCACGCCGCCTCCTCGCCAGGATGGAGCTTCGGGTGCCGTGGCGCCGACCGGGTCGGCGCTGGAGTGTCCTTGTTCACACGAACAGGAATCGGTCGGCGGTGTTGTTCAACCGGAGAGAAGACGCGGCCGGCACTCACAGTACCCACCTTAGCCTGTGAGTCCGCGGGCCGGCGCCTCTGAACCCTCCGCAACACCGGTGCCTGGGACGAGCCGAGGTCGAGTGTCCCCCGTGCGGGCCATGGCCTGTATCTGAGCGGGCGTGGTGTCTCGACCGGGACCCGGCCGGATGGACCAGCGGAGGCCTTTGGCTAGAGTGCTTAGAGAGCGGTTGCAGGCGCGCCACCACGGTCTGGTGGTCGGGCGCATCCGCGGACCAGTCTGGTACCAAGGAGATTCCATGTTCAACCCCGGAAGGAAGTACTCAAAGAAGGATGTAAGTGACTTGCTGGGCCTTGGCTCGGCCAAGGCCCGCTACTGGGCCTCGGGAATCCGGGAGCACCAGGGAGAGTTCTTCATCTTCACCAATGTGGGAATGGCGGGCGCCACTCCAGGGGAAGCCGTTAACCGGTGGGACGGTAAGCACCTTCTGTGGCATCACAAGAAGAAATCCCACCTCTCATGGCCCAGCGTCAAGAAACTGGTTGATGCCGGCCAGGCACATGTCTTCTGGCGTTCATCGAGCCAGGACATGTTCGAGTACGCGGGTTACGGCAAGAAGGAGAAGGTTGAGGACAGGACGCCCGTCGAGATCACCTGGGCCTTTGAGCATGCGCCCTCCAGGGTTCCACATCCCGGGGAGTACGGGGCGGTTGGAGGGGACTCCCCGGAGACGGGCGGGGTCCCGGCTATCACGGTGGGCATGCGGGCACGCCACCAGGGGTTGGGGGTCGGAAGGGTTCTCGAGGTCTCGGGGAGCGGTGAGGACGCCTCCGCGCTGTTGTTCCTGGCCGGTCCGGGGGAGAGGCACGAAGTGCCGGTATCCGAGCTTGAGAAGATGGCGGGGTTCGGCCCGGCCTAGATCCCCGGCTCCGCCGACGCATCGCCTCCCGTCGTGAGTGAGGTGTCTTTTCTATGCGTGCCGGCGATGCGAGTGCGGCGGAGACCAGGCCTGTTGGACGCAGACCGTCACGGCAGAAGGCGGGTCCTCGATCCGCCGGACGGGGTCCACGAGGTTACCTCCAGGTGACGGCGCCGCACCCGGACCAGGACCACCCGAGTGATGTTTGCGGTGAAGAGCGCCATGGCCGAGGTGTCGTCCAGCGGGAACCTGTGGCCCTGGACGAACAGCGCCAGCAGGGAGTCTGAGGCAGGGGCGGCCAGCGCCTCGACCCGTGCGTCTCCCAGGGTCAGTCTCTCGCTGTCGGGCGCGCTGTGGAGCGAGAAACGGGCGTCTCGGCGCAGGTCCTCGGCCTTTCGGGAGTCGCTTTCCATCGCCAACCACAGGTGTCCGTCGCGGATTGGTGCCTCCATGCCGGATAACCGGGGCGCCCCGTCGTGTCGCAGGGTGGCCATCACGGCGTGGCGGTGGCTCGCGAATCTGTCGTGGACGGAGGAGGCCAGATCGGGTTCGGACCTCTCGAAGTCCGCCCAGGTTACGGGCATGGGCATCTCAATCTCGTCACCAAACTACACAGGGGGATACAGAAGTGCCGCCTGGGTGCGGACGCAATACACAGCGCCAAACCAGCGAACCCCCTTTGGGAGTCTATAAACTGACGATTAGTTGTAATTTGCATCTCTGAGAATCTGGAAAGGAGCAATGCGATGCGCAAGTTGGCCCGGGTAGTTGTCACCATTTTGTTGGGTCTGGTGTTGGTTTCGTGCGGAGGGGGAGATGAGGAGGCGGATGCCATCGCCTCGAGGACACCCATGGGAACCCAGGAGGCCCAGGATGCCCTCGAGAGGTTCCTGGGACAGCCGTTCATCAGTGCGGAACAGGCCGAAGAGGGCAAGGAGTTGATATGGCAAGCCTGCGCGACCTTGCAGGACGGGGGAACTTGGGAGGAAATCGAAGCTGCCGAGATTGCATCCGCCGAGGAGTCAGGCCGTCCTTTGAGTGACCTCGAAATCTCGGGAATGCGCACGGCCGCCGGCATGGGCATTTCTGCCTACTGCCCCCAGCACGAAGGCAAGACTCCCTAGCTCCGGTTCCTGCCCCCGGGGTCGGAAGTCACTGGATCAGCCTTGCCTGTCCGGGCTGTTCAGATGGCAGTTTTCTGGTGCGTGGACCCTGACGGGCAGGGTTGGAACGCCGATGTCCGGGGTTCCGGCGGGGGAGATAGGACCGGTTCCGGTACAGCGCACGGTAGGCGCCCACCAGGTCGGGGAACTCTTCTGACAGCCATTCCATGTAGTGCTCCTTCACTCCGGGGCGCAGGTGCAGCCGGATGGGCGAGGCGAAGTCGGCGCCGGCGTCCCGGCAGGCGCGCATCACCTCGGAGACCTGGCGCCGGGAGTCGGAGATGCCGGGTAGCAGGGGCGCCACCAGCACGCCCGAGGCAATCCCGAGGTGCTTCAGTCTGCTCACCGCCTCCAGTCTCTTCCTGGGATGGGGTGTGCCCGGCTCCGAACGCTTCCAGACGTCGGTGTCCAGGGTGCCGACCGAGAAACTGACGGTCACGTCCGCGCGGCGGGCAGCCTCGGCAAGGAGATGTCGGTCCCTGAGGACCAGCGGCGACTTGGTGAGGAGCGAAAAGGGATTGGCCCGTTCGGCCAGCACCTCCACCACCCCCCGGGTGAGGCGGTACTTGCCCTCGGCGGGCTGGTAGGGGTCGGTGTTGGTGCCCATGGCGATCGAGTGCCCGGCCCAGTGTCTGGGCTCGGTCTGGGCTCGGGTGAGCGCCTTGGCATTGATCTTCACCACGATCTTGCGGTCGAAGTCGTCGCCGATGCCCAGCCCCAGGTAGTCATGGGAAGGCCGGGCGAAACAGTACACGCAGGCGTGGGAGCATCCCCGGTAGCAGTTGATGGTGTACTCGAAGGGAAAGTACCTGGTGTAGGGGACCCGGTTGATGATGGTCCTGGCTTCCACCTCCAGGAAGGTCAGTCCCTGGTACCTGCCTCTCCCCACCACCTGGCGGCACTGTTCGAACAATCCGGCGGGTCTGTCTCCGGCAAGGGTCCAGCGAAGGTTGGAAGTCATCGGGAGCCCAACTATACCGAACACATGTTCGATCCACCAAAGGGAAATGGACCACGGCCTATGGTCAATTCATCTCAATTA
>CAYWGY010000115.1:8162-8466 GCA_964458055.1 uncultured Acidimicrobiaceae bacterium
GGGCCAGTTAGATCCTTCGGTTTTGGGTCGGCCGGGGCTTTGACAGACAATCCCGCCTCAATGGAGTTCGTAGATGCCCCGATCCGGATCTTCGCCAAAAGCCCGAATGTTCAGGTGCTGACGACGGAGTTTCTCGGCCACCATCCACGTGGCGGCGTTCCCAACTCGAACCAGAATCAGCTTGGGGGGAAACCCCCACCGCCTGTTTAAGCCAACATGGTCCGTGTCTTCGGAGGTGACTATGAAGTCGAAATCTCGCGCGTGCTGCCAAACAGTGATGTCCGGCGCAGTGGACATTCCCAGG
>CAYWGY010000116.1:0-285 GCA_964458055.1 uncultured Acidimicrobiaceae bacterium
TCAACCCTGGCCGCGTCGCTGTTTCCATGGAGGGAGAGCACCGGCCAGGTCACTTCGAGGGAGTCGCCCTGGTGGTGGCGAAACTCCTTGCGGGGTTGGGCGCCCAGCGCGCCTATTTCGGTCGAAAGGACGCCCAGCAGTTGACTCTCATTCGCCGCATGTCCCGTGATCTGCGTCTTCCCGTCCGCATCGTGGGATGCGCCACAGTGCGCGAGAGTGACGGGTTGGCTCTGTCCAGCCGGAATGTACTCATGTCTCCCCGAGAACGCGAGACCGCTCTCAGTA
>CAYWGY010000116.1:326-8434 GCA_964458055.1 uncultured Acidimicrobiaceae bacterium
CGGCGAGCGTTCAGCCCGGGCTCTTTGCCGTGAGGTGACCAGAGCGGACCAACAGTTGGCATGGGAGTATGTGGAACTGGCGGACCAGGATGACGCTTCGGTGATGGAAAGCCTCGACCGCCCCTCATTCCTGGCCGTGGCCGCCAAGGTCGGGAAGGTACGGCTCATCGATAACCTGTTCTTCGACATGGACGATGGCGGATGGTCAGTAGACCGGGGCGTGCGCTTGGAACAACCTAGTCTTCTGTACGGTTGAAACCATGCTCTTGGCTGTAGATATCGGCAACACCCAAACGGTGATCGGCGCCTACCGTCGCCGAACTCTCGAACACCGTTGGCGGATTTCGACCGAGGTGTCCCGCACCACTGACGAGTACCGCATTCTCTTCGGCGGTCTGCTGCAGGGAGTCCGGAAGCCATTGAGCGGAGCGGCGCTGTCCAGCGTGGTCCCTACCGCCATTTCGGCTATGCGCCCGGTTTTGGCCGAGATGGTGAGAGGCCCTGTGGTGGTGGTTGGCCCTGGCATCCGCACCGGCATGCAGATCCGCATCGACAATCCCCGCGAGGTGGGCGCCGACCGCGTGGTGAATGCCATCGGCGCGGTGGAACGGTTCGGAGCACCCGTATTGGTGGTGGACTTCGGCACCGCCACCACTGTCGATGTCATCGATGACGCCGGCGCCTATTGCGGAGGGGCCATCGCACCGGGCGTGGAGGTGGCTGCAGATGCCCTGGCGGATGCAGCCTCGGCATTGCGACGGGTGGAGTTGGCAACGCCAAAGCGAGCAACCGGCCGCAACACCACAGAGGCTGTGCAGAGCGGGCTGGTATTCGGCTGGGCAGGCCTGGTGGATGGACTGGTGCGGCGCATCTGCACAGAGCAAGGTCTGGGCAGCCTTCCGGTGGTTGCCACGGGAGGTCTGGCTCACCTGATCGGTCCGGTGTGTGAGACCGTCACCCGCATAGAAGATGACCTGACCCTTAGAGGTCTGCTGGTGGTTCTCGAACTCAATTCCTGAGCCGGCTACCTAGTTGACACACCATGGAAAACTGTCTATCATTCTCTCCGACAGCTCCAATCCTCCCGCTGGCTTTCCCCGTCCCCTCCCGGAAGGCCGGTGGGCTGCCTGCCCGCCCTCCACCCCTCCCGGGGCGGCAGGCTCAACCGGCCCGCCCTCCCTCCCCTCCCGGGGGCGGGTCGGTTCCTTTTAGGACACTCTCGGAGCGATAGCCCTCAAAGAAGGCAAGAACCTCGCATCACTCGGTCGCGAAAGTTGGCGAATTCAAACTTCCCCCGTTGGGCTTCCCTCCCCCGCCACCTCCTAACCGTTTGGTTTTCGCGAGTTCGCAGGCCCGGATAAGGTGTTGTTCTCGCTCAGGTTGTCCGGCTCCAGGGTCGAGCTCCAATCCCCGTAGCACCGTGGTCTTCGGCAACTCCTTACAGTCTGTCCCAAAGTGGCGGAAAGTTCAACCCCTCCCAGGGACAGGATTTGCCAACATGGGAACCAATCTTCACAGAATCAACCCGGTGGTGGTCTCCCTCGTCGTACCGGTGGCCCGCCCGGTGTGTCAAAAGCCCGCGACCGGCGGTGTTTGGCCGGCGGTGGTTGCAGGACATGTTTGCCATCGGGGGTTTGTTCAACCCGCCATCCCTCGTGGTGGACCTGACTGTGGCAGCGACTGCACAGCAGGACCATGTTCTCGATGTCGGTGAGGCCATCGGCCTCCCAGGACCTGACATGATGGGCCTGGCACCAATCCGGATCGGCGCCACAGCCCACGCATCCCCGATCGCGGGCAATCAAGGCCATGCGCTGGGCCCAGGTTGCCAAACGCTTGCTCCGACCCACCCACAGAGGTTGACCCCGAGTGTCGAAAATCGCAGGAACCAACTTCCCGTCGCATGCCAAGTCCCGGAACACCGCCACCGGAACAGGTGTGCCGTCTGCCAGGGTGGCGTTCCGGATCTTCTGGGAACCCACGTCGTAGTTGGCCACAAGGAACAGCGTGGTCCTCCTCCGCCTGGAGCTGGCACGGGTTCCCCTCCCCGGTTCACAGATCAGATCGGCCAGAGCATCCGCCACTCGTTGAGCAGGCGACGGACGAGGTTCCCTGCCCCCTGACCTCCATAACTCCCTGGTCTTGGCGGACAGGATACTCTTGATTCGAGCACCGGTCACCGGATCAAAACGGCCCCAGAGCACCGTCATCCCATCGGAGGGATCGACCCTGATCCCGGCCCGGCGACTCCTCTTCTGTCGTTCCAACTTCGACACACCGTCATCGGCGGACCGCTCGTGTTCATGCCGGCGAGCAGTGCGGGCGAACACATCGACGGACTGTTCCCGAGCTCGGTCGACCAACTCTCCCTCGTCGATATCCACCCGCTCGGCGGTCTTGGCGATGATGCGAGCATGACCATAGGAGATGTCGCCGTCCTCGAACGCTCGGCGTGTGTCGTCCAGGTCCCCCAGGCTCTTCGCCACTTCCACCTCCGCACGCGATCGCCGAGTGGACTTGCCGGACTGGTCTCGCAGCGTCTTCTCGGTGGTTCTCTCACCCACCCTGCGGGTGTACTCCGCAACCACCCTGGAACGTGCTGCGGCAGCCTGCGATTCGGCTCGGGTGATCGAACGTATCTGCTCTCTCAGATCCGAGAGGGATGCGCTCTCCACCGCCAGCGACGGCGCCAGGAACCGAGCCCGGTTCCCCGGACCTACCTGACCGCTCCTGGGCGATCGTACCCTCGTTCCGCCAACTCCCATACCCACAGTGTGCAACACCGAGACGTCAACAAACAACCCAAAAGCGAGCCTTTCTTCGTGTTGTGACTCAACCGTTGCACAACCACCGTCCAGAGCCGGCATCACCTCCGGCACCCCCAGTCGAGGGGTGCAGACTCGGGCAATGCCACCACCCTGATTTTCACCTCGGCGCTCACTTGCTAGGTTGAGTCCCAATGGATGGCCAACCAACGGGTAGCACCGATTCGCAGTCCCCCCGTCTCTGGGAAAAGGTGGTCAAAGAACGCCTTGACGGCTTGGAGACCCTCTCCTCCCTGGGAATCGAGCCCTGGCCGACCCGGTTCGATCGGACCCACACCACGGCCGACATCAGGGATACCCATACTGACCTCAAACCAGACGCCAGAACCGGGCAACAGGCATCGGTGGCGGGAAGGGTCCGGCTCATCCGCAACTTCGGGCGGTTGGTGTTCATTTCCTTCTCGGATCAGAGCGGAGATCTACAACTCTTCATCTCCCGCTCCGGCCTCCCACCACAGTCCGCTGAGGTGCTCGCCGGCCTGGACCTGGGCGACTGGGTGGGAGCCACAGGTGAGGTGATCACCACCCGCCGCGGCGAACTCTCCATCAGTGTGGACCGGCTGGTTCTCCTGGCAAAGTGCCTGGCGCCCCTGCCCGACAAATGGAAGGGCCTCCGGGATGTCGAACAGCGCTCCCGCCACCGTCACCTCGATCTGGTGGTGAACCCAGAGAGCCGGAGAACTTTCGAAATCCGCTCCGCAGCGGTGGCGGAACTACGCAACCAGTTCCATGAACGCGGCTATCTCGAGGTGGACACTCCCATCCTCTTACCCCAAGCCGCAGGCGCCGCCGCCAGGCCCTTCAGGACCCACCACAACGCCCTCGATATCGAGCTCTACATGAGGATCGCCACCGAGTTGCACCTGAAGCGTCTGATAATCGGCGGATTCGAGCGGGTATTCGAAATCGGGCGCATCTTCCGCAACGAAGGCGTGGACGCCTCCCACAATCCCGAGTTCACCACCCTCGAGTCCTACCAGGCCCTTGCCGATTACCACGACATCATGGAACTCCTCGAAGGGGTGCTGCCGGCGGTGGCCATGGCAGCCACAGGAACCACGGCAGTAAGCGACAACGGGTCCGATGCGGATCTCTCCCTGGAACCTCCCTACCGGAGGGTCACCATGCAGCAACTGGTCAGCGAGGAGTTCGGCAAGGAAGTCAACCTCGACACTCCTCTCACCACGCTCAGGCGGATGGCGGAGGAGCGAGAGGTGGAGACCCGTCCGGAGTGGAACGCCGGCCGGATCATCTACGAGCTATTCGATCGTCTGTCCGCTCCCAACCTGTGGGACCCCACCTTCGTGCTCGACTACCCGATAGAGGTCTCCCCTCTGGCTCGACGCCACACCGACGACCCACGGTTGACCGAACGGTTCGAACTGTTCATTGCGGGAGTGGAGTTCGCCAACGCCTTCTCAGAACTCAACGACCCGGTGGACCAACTCTCCCGATTCGAGCACCAGGCAGTCCTCCTGGGAGCCGACGATCCCGAACTGCATCCCGTGGACGAGGATTTCGTGCTGGCCCTCGGCCACGGCATGCCGCCTACGGGAGGCCTCGGCCTGGGAGTCGACCGTCTGGTGATGCTCCTGACCCACCGCACTCACATCCGGGACGTCATCCTCTTCCCCACTCTGAGACCGGCGGAAAGTCCCCTTTGGGCAACCTACCGACGACTCCTTGCGGGGAGGATGGCGACACTCAGCGAGTAACCAAGACTCCTGCCGCCTCCAACTGGCCGACAGCCCTCTCCCCGTCGTCGGGAGAGAGGTTCACGGCCGCGGTCGCATCCAGGGGCAAGTCCACCTGGTAGCCCAACCTGACGGCGTCCAATGCGGTGTCCTTCACGCAATAGTCCAACGCCAGCCCCACCACCACCACCCGGGCGATGTTCTCCTCCTGCAACAGAGAATGCAAGGCGGTGGGACGATCCGCCCCTTCCACCAGATCCCTCATGGTGAACCCCGAATACCCGTCCTCACCGGCGCCGCCCTTCCTCACCGACACTCCCGACACGACCAGATCGGGATGGAAGTCGGCGCCCCTCGATCCTCCCACGCAATGCACCGGCCAGATCCCTCCGTCCTTGGCGAAGTGGGGAGTGGTCTCCGGATGCCAGTCCTGTGTGTAGAAGACCGGCCACCCCCGAGCTCCCGCCTCCTCCACCAACCGGTTCACCGCCTTCACCACCTCTCGGGCACCCCGAACGTACAGCGACCCTTCCGGGTCGGCAAAGTCATTCTGCACGTCTACCACGACAACAGCCGTCTTCGGAGCCGTCTCGCCCATGGTCTCAACAGGGTACCCGCCCATGTGCCCGGCGTTCAACCACCTAAAAGGCCCCCTTACCTACACAACCGACTCAGACGGAGCCGATTCGGGTCACAGCTTGGCCATGATCTTTGCGATGGTGTTCCAGTTACGTGCCGTGGCCACAACACCGAGGCGTTTCTCGAGCCTCGCATAGGAGAGGCTCAGTCCCCTCACTCCGTCCGGAGTCCAGACGTACGCCTCCCGACCCTCGATAGCAAGGACCTCGGGAACGTGGTCCTCCGCCAACAGTTTCGATGTCAGATCGCCATCAGGCTCTTCGGAGAGAAAGTTCACGAGATACCACGACGGATGGGTTGCGATCTCACCCAACGGGTTGGCTTCGAATACGGCCCGGACCTGGTCGGCCGTGCGCACCAGGCACCGCACCCCGACATCGAAGCGGTCGCTCAACAACCGTTCCATGTCCTCCGCCACCTCTTCCGGACTCTCCGCCTCCGAGGACACCATCACGTTTCCGCTCGCCAGGACGGTCGCCACGTCACCATAACCCTCGGCCGCCAGGTACGACCTCAGTTCGGCCATCGGCACCCGGTTGTGGCGACCCACGTTGATGCCCCGCGGCAGAACCAGATAACGGTTGGCTGCGGACTCTCGGACCACTACCCCTGCCCTTCGTTCACAGGTGATTGCCGCATCGGGCCATACTAACGTGCACTCCCGGGTGAGGGCTGTCGAAGGGTCACGTGCGCCCCCGGTTCAAAAGCCGTGACTATCCCCCCTCCCGCTGACTCCACCCACGGCGACACCGGCGTAAACCAGGTTGCCGAATCGATGGAGGGTCCGGCTGATAGCCTGCTCTCTCAGGTAGTTCAACAGTTCCACTCTCCCGCTGGCGGTGACCGGACCGTCAGCCAGGTGTACGCCGGCCCGGTTGGCGGCATCCCTCAGCCAGAGGGGGATATCGCCGAGGATGCGCACCCTCTCCACCCCCATGCCCTCAAGCCGCGAGGCGAACTCACGGTCGCTCTCGTCGGCCAGGGTGGAGACCCGATAGGGGACCCCGCACCGCTGCGCCGCGCCCTCCACTCTGGCCAGTTCGACCTGCGAGGCGCCGGCGCCTGCCCTGATCACCACGCTGGGAAGAGGCCGGTAGCGGAGAATGTTGGCTTCGCAGAAGAGGCCGGTCGGATCGTGAACCCGACCGAACTCCCGGTCCCACCAGTGTGCGTCGCTGGCTTCCGCCTCTGCCAGGAAATCAGCCGACTCCACAGGATGCCAGGCGCCAAGTTGGCGTACGTAGTTGGGACCTCCCGCCTTCCCGCCCGGCCCCACGTTGGACGCTTTCCAGCCCCCGAAGGGCTGGCGCTGGACGACAGCGCCCGTGGTGACCCGGTTGACGTAGGCGTTGCCCACCTCCACATGCTCCAACCAGGTCTCGATTTCTCTCTCGTCCAGGGTGTGGATCCCTCCGGTTAGCCCGTAGGAGATGGAATTCTGGATGTCGATGGCATGACGAAGCGAGGTCGCCTCCATCAACCCGAGCACCGGACCGAAACACTCGGTCCGATGGAACCAGGAGTCGGGACGGACCCCCAATCGGACTCCCGGCGACCACAAGGCGCCGGTCTCGTCCTGTTTCTCGGGTCGGACCAGCCACTGCTCCCCCCCTTCCAGTTCGGTGAGGCCCCGCAGGAGTTTTCCCTCCGCCGGCCCGATCACCGGCCCCATGGTGGTTCCCGGATGGGTCGCCGCTCCCACCACCAGGCTCTCAACGGCATCCTTCAACTGCCGGAGGAAGCGTCTCGACCGATTCACCCTGCCAACCAGGATCGCCAGGGAGGCGGCTGAGCACTTCTGCCCGGCATGACCGAACGCAGACGAGACCAGGTCGCCGACCGCCTGGTCCATATCTGCCTGGGGGGTGATGATCATGGCGTTCTTGCCCGAAGTCTCGGCAAACAACTTCAAATCGGGTTTCCAGGATTGGAACAGCACGGCGGTCTCGGCCGAACCGGTGAGAACCACTCCGTCCACCGAAGTGATCAGACGCCGGCTCACCTCTCCCTCGGACATCCGGAGGAACTGGAAGGCGTCTTCGGGGACTCCCGCCGCCCACGCGCACTCGGCCACAATCTCGGCGCATCGGGGAGTGCTGCCCGCCGGCTTCAACAGCACGGAGTTGCCCGCCGCCAGCGCGGCGAAGGCGCCTCCGGCCGGGATGGCCACCGGGAAGTTCCACGGGGGGACCACCGCCACCACCCCGAGGGGCCGGAAATCTGCACCGGGGTCTGCGCCGAGTTCCAGGGCACGATCGCCGTAATAGCGGGCAAAGTCGATGGCTTCGGAGACCTCCGGATCCCCCTGCGCAACGGTCTTTTTGCCCTCGTGAACCATGGCGCCAACCAGATCGCCCCGCCGCCTGGCCAACTCGTCAGCCGTCCTGTGCAACAGCGCACGGCGCCGCTCAACCGCCAGGGCATTCCAGCCGGAACGGCGGGCCTCCATCACGGCTCGGTCCAGTTGGGCCGCCGACCTCAACGTGGGCGTGACGGGATCCGAACATCCGCCCTCAACAATCCGGTGCGCCCAGGCGCGGTTGGTTGCCAACGCGGGATCGGTGTCGGGTTCGTTGACGAAGGGACCGTCAAGGCCGTGAACCGCGGAAGGCTCCCAACCCTTGCGCCGGGGCCGGTCGGATACCTTGAAGCGTCCGGCCACGGCATCCCCGAATGCCCGCGCCTGCCGGTGGAATTCCGGAGAGTCCGGCGCCAGGCTGAACAGGACCCGGAGAAAGTTCCCCTCTGCGGTGTTCTCCTCAAGACGCCGGAACAGGTAACTGATGGCGACATCGAAACTCTCAGGAGCTACCACCGGGGTGTAAAGGAGGAGCGACCCGCCAACCGCCTCCTTCACCACCTGTGCCTGAGCAGGGGACATTCCCTGCAGCATCTCGAATTCCACCCGGTCGGCGACCCCTCGATGGCGGCTCACAAGGTGTGCCCAGGC
>CAYWGY010000117.1:0-4299 GCA_964458055.1 uncultured Acidimicrobiaceae bacterium
CTCTGCTCCGGTGACCTCAAGTGTGGCCTGCCGGGTTGCCTCCCTTACCTGGTGATAGAAGGACGCGAAGCGGTCCCAGGTGATGGCCGACTCGAAGGTGTCGGAGATGATCCCCCGGGGCGTGAGCACTTCCCGGGCATACGGCATCCTGATGAAGGCATCGCGCCAGGCGCCCACCGCGCCCCGCAGGTGAGCGTCAGGATTGGTTCGCCAGTCGACCTCAGGCACCGCCCCGTTGTCGCGGGCGCACTCCTCGGCCCGGGTCATCCAGGCTTCGACCGGATGATCGGCCGACTCGAAGGACACCACCAGGAGCGTGAACGATCCGTCTCCGGCCCCGTTCACGGCCAACTCCACGCCGTCGACGATCCTAACGTTGGCCGGAAACAACCCGGCCTGAGAGATGGCACGCACGGCCCCGGCCGCTTTGATGAAGTCCGGGAACCGGAACCCGGCGGTGGCCTTGAATCTCACCCTTCCCTGCAGGCGCACCCACGCCTCGGTTATGACTCCCAGGGCGCCCTCGGACCCGATCATCAAACGGTCCGGGCTGGGACCTGCCCCCGAGCCGGGAAGGCGACGAGATTGCATCCTACCGGCGGGCGTCATCATGGTCACACTCTCGACGAGGTCGTCGATGTGGGTATAGAGCGTTGCGAAGTGGCCCCCTGATCGGGTGGCTATCCATCCGCCCAGGGTGGAGTGTTGAAACGATTGGGGAAAGTGGCGCAGGGTCATCCCATGGGGTCTGAGAGCGGCTTCGAGTTCCGGGCCCCGGGCTCCGCCCTGTATCCGCGCCGCCCGCGAGACCGGATCCACCTCCAGCACCCGGTTCATCCGGCTCATGTCCAGCGTCACGGTCCCAGTGAAGGCATCGCCGATATCGGGGGTGACCCCGCCCACCACCGAGGACCCGCCGCCGAAGGGAATCAGCGCAGCTCCCGCTTCGCCGGCCCACTCCAGGAGGGCCGTTACCTCTGATGCATCCCTTGGATAGGAAACAACATCCGGTGCGTGATCGAAATCACGGGCAAATATCCTGATCGAGTCCGGCTGGGACTCCCCAAAGCTGTGGAGGACCCGTTCGTAGGGGTCCTGAGTGCATATCGAAGAGAGGCTTGCCGGTGGGTCCATCCGGGGTTTCGGAAGGTCGATGTCCTTGAGGGCCGGAACCGTTCCGGCCGCGGAGGGGTGGATTCCAAAACTCTCGGCGAGGGTCGAAAGCAGGCTTCTCTGCTCCCGGGGTGACAGCCCGTCGCCTTCATAGCCCCATCCCCAGTATTTGAGCGGCTTGGCCATGAGTCTTACAGCTCCTTCCCCGGTCCGGGTGTTACGGGAGATCATCCTACTTGGGGGGGCCGGAGACAGAGAGTGGCAATGGCTCCGAGTCAGGGGACCCGGCTGGCATGTGGACTTGGAGGGTATTGGCGCGCCGACGTGAGGCACCGGTAATCTTCTCTCCTTATGGAATATGACGTGGCCGCGGTGGAAGCCAAGTGGCAGGACGTGTGGGAACGGGAGAGGACCTTTTACACGACCGAAGATCCCGAACGCCCGAAGTACTACAACCTGCAGATGTATCCCTATCCCTCCGGAGATCTCCACATGGGACATCTCCGGAACTACACCTACGTGGACCTGCTCACCCGCTACCGAAGGATGCAGGGTTACAACGTGCTGTCGCCGATGGGTTGGGATTCCTTTGGCCTGCCGGCCGAGAATGCCGCCATCAAGACAGGAGTCCATCCCCGGGAGTTCACCGAGCGACAGATAACCAGGATGAAGTCCCAGCTCCGCCGCTTGGGAGCGGTGTACGACTGGAGCCGGGAGTTGGCGTGCCACACTCCCGAGTACTACCGATGGGACCAGTGGCTGTTCCTCAAGCTCTACGAGCAGGGACTGGCCTACAAACAGCGGTCCGCCGTGAACTGGTGTGAGCGCGACCAGACCGTGCTGGCCAACGAACAAGTGGTGAACGGCGCCTGCGAGCGGTGTGAGTCCCCGGTCGTGCAACGCGACCTGTCCCAGTGGCACTTCCGGATTACCCGGTATGCCGACCGGCTCCTCCAGGATTTGGAGAGACTTGATTGGCCCGATCGGGTCAAGACCATGCAATACAACTGGATCGGCCGATCGGAGGGCTGCGACTTCACCATCGAGGTGGCGGACGGCGAGGGGGAGTTCGAGGTGTACACCACCCGGCCCGACACCATCTACGGGATGACCTTCGCGGTGCTGGCGCCGGAGCATCCGCTGGTGGAGAAACTGGTGGCGGGCGGGCCTTATGAGGACAGCATCAAGGCGTACATTGAGAGGGTCTCGGCATCCAGCGAGTTGGAGCGGATGAGCACCGGGGAAAAGTCCGGGATCTTTCTCGGTCGCTATTGCATCAACCCGGTCAACGGCAAGCGGGTCCCTCTCTACATCGCCGACTACGTGCTGATGCGCTACGGGACCGGAGCCATCATGGGTGTGCCCGGAGAAGACCAGCGGGACTGGGACTTTGCCTCCCAGCGGGACCTCGAGATCATCCGCACGGTCCGTCCGCCCTCGGACTTCGACGGCGAGGCCTACACCGGCGACGGCGTCGCCATCAATTCGGACTTCCTCAACGGGCTGGAGACCCCGGCTGCCAAGGAGAGGATCATGGACTGGCTCGAGGAGAGGGGCATCGGTCGGCGTGCTGTGAATTACCGGCTCCACGACTGGTTGATCTCGCGCCAGCGGTACTGGGGATGTCCCATTCCGATGGTCAACTGCGATGCCTGCGGGCTGGTCCCTGTCCCCGAGGAGGACTTGCCGGTGATCCATCCTGACGTCCGGGAATACCGTCCCAAAGGGCAGTCTCCTCTGGCCCTGGCGACGGATTGGCTCCATGTGGACTGTCCCCGGTGCGGAGGCCCCGGGTTGAGGGAGACGGACACCATGGACACTTTCGTGGACTCGTCCTGGTACTTCCTCCGCTATTGCGATTCCGGCAACTCAGAGCGCATCTTTGATCAGCGGAAAGTCAACTACTGGATGGCTGTCGACCAGTACATCGGAGGAGTGGAGCATGCCGTCCTCCACCTTCTCTATGCCCGCTTCATCACCAAGGTGCTCTATGACATGGGCTACAGCCCCTCCCAGGAGCCCTTTACCCGGCTCTTCACGCAGGGGATGCTGGTGAAGGACGGCGCCAAGATGTCGAAGTCACGGGGCAACGTGGTGACTCCCGAGCCCTATTACGAGCGATACGGCGCAGATGCCATCCGCCTTTACGAACTCTTCATCGGCCCTCCCACCGACGATGCGGTGTGGATAGACACCGGGGTGGCCGGAACCGCCCGTTTTCTTGACCGGGTCTGGCGGCTTGGGTTGGGTGAGATCGGAACGCTCGAGGACCGGGAGGAGAACCGGAGAGACCGGAAGATCCTCGGAGTGGCCCATCGCGCCCTGAGCAAAGTCACAGCTGACATTGATCGATTCCATTTCAACACGGTGGTGTCCTCTCTGATGGCGTTGATCAACGATTTCATTTCCTACCTGAGGGGAGGGGGGCGCACGGAGACCTTCCGGGAGGTCTACCGGATGCTGCTGCTGATGCTGAGCCCCCTGGCCCCCCACGTCTCCCATGAGTTGTGGCAGCGGCTGGGATATGGCGACATCCTCGCCACGGAGCGGTGGCCCGAGTGGGATGAAGAACTCGCCCGGGAGGACAAAGTGATGATGGTCATCCAGGTCAACGGTAAGGTCAGAGACCGGATGGAGGTGTCGGCGGACATCGACGAGGCCTCCGCGGAACGGCATGCTCTCCGTTCCGAGCGCGTCCAGCGATGGCTGGAAGGAGGACAGGTCGAGCGGGTAGTGGTCCGCCCACCCCGCATAGTCAATGTGGTGGTCAGGTAGAGACGGCCTCGATCCCCTCTTGTAACGGCCGCCCACGGGGGCTTCGGTTGCAGGCCGGGACCGGGATCAAGTCAGCGGGTTGCGCTACGCCAGATTCTCAAGGCCTCCACCGTGAACAAGACCGGTACAACGGTGTCAATCACATACCAGACCATCCAGAAGGTCGCCTCGTTGGGTGGTTGTCCCCACCGGGCGCCAAACCAGTTCGGCAGGAATGCGAGGGTGACCAGTAGTGCACTGTAGAACAGGACGCTCGCTGTCAACCACTGTCTGTCTCCCGACGATGGGTCGGCGTCGTGTCTCCGCTTGGCCCCGAAGGTTGTAACCAGGATGATTGCCAAGCCCGCCAACTGGCACCATCCAAGCACATTCCATACGGTGGTGGCTATCAGGTCGGCACTGTCGGAAGCC
>CAYWGY010000117.1:4309-8337 GCA_964458055.1 uncultured Acidimicrobiaceae bacterium
ACAAAGGGCCACCGACAACAGCTAGGCGGCGACGGCGCGCCTTGTCAACACCGATTACTCCAATCCTGGCGCCGCCCGGCGGGCTTCAACGGGTTAGGAGGTCTTCAACAGGCGGCGGCCCTCCGTAATGAAGAGGACCGGCAACACCGAGTCGATGAGATGCCATATTGTCCAGGCGGTGTCAACGTTCGGGTGTTCGCCGAAAGCCTCCCCGAACCAGTTGGGGAAGTAGGCCAGGGCAAGTATGGCGGCCCCGAAGAACATGGCGTTGGCGGCGATCGAACTTTCCTCGTTTCGCCTCCGCCGGTGGGTGGTTAGCAGCATCAGCACCAGTCCGACCGCCATGAGCCAGTCGAGAACCATCCAGATGTCAAGGCCTACATCCGAACTGTTGCCGTACAGCGGGTAGAGAGTGAATTGGGCGGCCACCCCCACACCCACTACTGCCAGGTATATGCCGATTAGTCGATTGTTTCCCACAGGGAGTGTCCTCCATCGCATAGCCGGAATCCAGATGCTAACCGGCTGATGCCTTAAGTAACGGTCTGCAATGACAGCCATAGGCGAGGAGTGCCTGGCTGAACCCTCAGAATCCGTGTTGTTTCCGAGTCATGGGTTAGGAGGCCGCACACGGACCATTGGTCGCCAGTCGCGGGCGCCGGATAGGGGAGACCCCCACTCTTCGGGCGTGTGCCGCCCATTCCCATCGGCCGTCCCGTGGGTGGAATATCCCTCCGGTTGCAGACCGCCGGACCCGTTGGCTCGCATCCGAAACAGCGGGCCATCTGTGGACTCTTGTGTACGGATGCACCCATATTGGGGGTATGGACAGAACCTACTGGGGGCTGGCTGCTGCAATGCTGGTTACTGCAGTGGGCGCCGGTCTCTTCTTCGGGCTTTGGCGGCCCCGCCCTCCGGGACCTCCTCCCTCCGCCGACGCCGATGTGTTTGTGGTAGAGCCGAACGGCGTGCAGGAAGTGAATGCACATCATCAACTGATCGTGGTCCATGTCTCCGGGAGAGTGTCGCGCCCCGGTCTGGTGAGGGTGGATGCCAATGCCCGGGTGGGAGATGTGATCATGGCGGCGGGGGGCGCCCTGGGGGATGCCAGGCTGGGAGAGATCAATCTGGCGGCGCCCGTCGTCGACGGAGCCCAGGTGGTGGTTCCGGGTCCCACCACCGGCATGGCAACGGGCACGAACGGGGCCAACGACCCCTCCCTCACCGAGCATCGCATCAGTCTGAATCAGGCGACGGTTCAACAACTTGTCGACATACCCGGCGTGGGCCCGGTGCTGGCCAGAAGGATCGTCGACCACCGCGACGCCGCCGGGCCGTTCCGGGAGGTAGAGGATCTCCTGGATGTTTCGGGCATCGGGGAGAAGAAGTTGGCCGGACTCCGAGAATATGTGACCGTGCCTTGAGGTCGGCGGGCAGGGAGTGGAGCGGGAGAGCCCGGGTGCCGACTGCGGCGCTGATCCCCGGCACCGAGGCGCGGTTCCTGGCGGTGGGCGCGGCGGTGTGGGTTGGGGCCCTGGCGGGTCGGAGCATCTGGGGTCTGTGGGTCGCGATAGGCGCCGGGGCTGTGGCGGTCCTCTCCAAGCGGTCGGGGATGGTTTTGGTTATGGTGGCGGGCCTGGTGGGAGGGGCCTGGGCCGGCTGGGCGGCTGCGGATCGGAGAGCCGAGGTGCTGTCGGCGGCTGTCGTCGAAGGGGAGGTGGTCATCCGGGCGGTGGCCCGCTCCGACCCCCGCCAGGATTGGGACCGCACATGGCTCCTTGCCAGGCCGCTGGCCTACCGGTTAGCCGACGAGGGCCCATGGCGGGAGTGGGCGGGTCCGATCGTGATGGTGGATGCCCCCGAGGTGGGGGAGATACTGGCGGGGGAGGTCTTCGAAGCTTCAGGAAACATGGCCAAAAGTCCCGGACGGTCCGGCGCCTCTGTCTACGCGGCCCGGATGTGGGCCCGGGAACTGACGCCGGTGTCATCGGCGCAGGGTTGGCTGGTTGCGGCGGGAAACGGTTTACGGAAGAGGGTGTTGGCCAACCTCGAGTCTGGACCCGGGGACGGGAGGGCCCTGGTGGCGGGGTTCCTCGTAGGGGACACCTCCCGCCTGTCGCCTGTGCATCTGGCGAATCTACGACGTTCCGGGTTGAGTCACTACGTTGCCGTTTCGGGGGGCAACGTTGCCCTCTTCCTAGGTGCCCTGTGGCTGGTGATGTGGCCGGTGGCGACGCGGCCCCGCCTCCGTGCCCTGGTGGGGTTGGGCGCCCTGGGGGTCTTCATCGTGGTGACGCGATGGGAGCCATCCGTGCTGCGAGCAGCTCTGATGGCCGCCATCGTTATGGGCGGACAGGGATTGGGCATCCCCCTGGGAGGGTGGGTAGCCATGGGACTGACTGTGATCCTGGCTCTGTTGGTTTCCGCCGAACTCGCTGTCAGCCTGGGGTTTGCCCTGTCGGTAGCCGCTACCGCCGGGGTGATGGTAGGGATCAGGCTAGCCCCGAGACGGCGCCCTCGCTGGATGTGGCAGACCTTGAGCGCGGCCATGGCCGCCCAGGCGGCAGTGGCTCCGCTGTTGCTGGGGTTCTTCGGGTCCTTACCCCTGTTGTCGCCGGTTGCCAACCTCCTGGCGACTCCATTGGTGGCCGTCTCCACCGGCCTCGGAGGTATCGGAGCGGTTACGGGGTGGCAGCCACTGGTAACCCTGGCGGCCATCGCAGCCGAGGCAGTGCTCGCTGTGGCCGACCTCTTGGGATCATTTCCCCAACTACGATGGCCCGGGGCCACGGCTGTCGGTTTGGTGGGTGTGGCGGCATGGCGCTGGAGGTCGCTTAGGTTCCCGGTAGCGGCAGCCTTGCTGGCTTTTCTGGCGGTGGGCCAACTGGCGCCGGCGGTGATCCCCGAAGTCGCGGGCGGGGGAGCACGCCCTCCGGCGGTGGTCTTCTTGGATGTGGGCCAGGGCGACTCCATTCTTGTTCTGGGAAGTGAGATGACGCTCCTGATAGACGGTGGACCCGACCCGAGGGTTCTGGCAGAGAAGTTGGTGGAATACGGCGTCCGTGAGTTGGATGTCCTGGTGATCAGCCACCCTCACGCCGACCATGTGAGAGGACTCGAAGCAGTGGTAGGGGAGATCCCTGTAAACGCGGTTTGGGATGCATCGCATCCTCACGACACCCCTGTTTATTCTTTGCTCAGAACAAGGATCCTTGAAGAGGGACTCTCGGTTTATCGGCCCTCCCCAGGTGACAGAATCAAGGCGGGAGATGTGATCGTTGAGGTCCTCGGCCCTCTGAGGAGGTACAAGCACATCAATGACCAGTCGATTGTGCTCTCTGTCGATCTGGCAGGGGTGACTTTCCTCATGGCCGGGGACATCGAAGAGGTGGCCCAGGCTGAGATACGAGCAAGCCCGCCCGATGTTCTCAAGGTCCCCCACCAGGGTGCTGCCACCTCCGACCGGGGATGGCTCAGGGAGAATGCCGGTTCCCTCGCGGTCATCAGTGTGGGTCCCAATGACTACGGTCATCCTGCTGCGTGGGTAGAAGCCGCACTTGCCGAAGGAGGCGCCAGGGTGGTCCGCACCGACCGGCATGGTGATGTGGTGGTGAAGCCCCCTTCAGGTGGGTGATGACGCGATGTCCCTTTCGACTATTAACGTGGTTTCCACATGGGCGAAGTGCTGGCAGTGATAATTCCGGACCGCGGAGGGCCGGGTGAGCGTGAGGAGGGGCTGGAGACTGCCCGGCGGCATCTACGGCGCGCCGGCGTCGAGCAGGGTGACATCGTCAGGATGGATGCCACAGCCACCCGGGGCGCCGGCGCCGTGTTGCCGGACGGCCAGGATCAGGGGGGGTCGTTCCGACCGGAGTTGGCGGGAATCGTGCCCCTCCTCCAGTCCTCCAGTCTTTTCGGTCGTAAACAGGGCATGCTTCTGGTGGACGCCCAGCACCTTCTGGCGGCCGAGGTCCAGGTTCTGGCCCAACTTTGATCCGACATAGATCCCCAGTCTGTTGCGGTGGCGG
>CAYWGY010000118.1:0-4328 GCA_964458055.1 uncultured Acidimicrobiaceae bacterium
CCCCTGGGCGAAGGCCACCTCGATCCCCGGATCATCATTGTCTTCGATTTCGATGAGGACCTCGGAGTGGGCGCCTCCTGCCCGGATGTGGTGATCCGCGCCCAGGCCGATGATGATGCTCTCGCCATCGTCGGCCACCACGTCATCCACGATGTGGACAGTGAAGCTCTTGGCGGTCTCGCCGGGCTCGAAGACCAGGCTCCGGGGTATCCCGGTAAAGTCAGCCGCCGTGGCGTCTCCTTTCAAGGTGGTAACCAGGGGAAGGATCAGGGTTGTCTCCGTGAACGCATCTCCCAGAGTGACGGTGACCTCGAAGCTGTCACCTTCCTGCTTGGCATAGCTCTCCTGTGGGAAGGAGGCGGTGGACATCTCCACCAGCTTCACATCTATCAAATCTCCGTCCTGCCATCCAAGCCCAGGATCAGTCCACTCAAAGCCAAAACCATAGGCGTGGTCAGCCTCGTTGAGCGCGAAAACCTCATCGCCAACAAGAAGACCGAGCCTCTCGCTCATCTCTTGGGTAACCGCCGGCGCCGTTCTCAGCCACAGGAGATTTATAAGTTCAAAGGTCACTACGAAGAAGTAATCATCGTATTCCCAGACATCCAGAACGGCATATTCGTCACCCGCGTATTCAAAGGTGGATGCCGTGAAGTCCCCGAGCGGAGAATAGGGATTGGCGCTTGCGATGTCATTGATTGAAGCTCCAAACCTGGTGTCCGGGTACTCACCCTCCCGCTCTGCAGTCATCCTGGAGCACAACACTTCCCGGCATCCATAACCCTCCTTTCCATCCACCGATTGTGTCGGTCCGGTCTGATTGTCCGCCAGCCTCAGATCAGCAGGAATCCCCTTATTGTTCAGTAACGCAACCTCAACACCGGCATTATCACCGAGCGGATCAGGCGGCAGATAGATGCCGTCGGTGTCAAGATCTCCGGGTTGCACGATGTAGCTGAACACCAGTTTCTGCATCATGGCTCTCTCGTTTCGAACAATCAGGCGGGCTTGGCGAAGGTGCTGGGCGCCGTTACCCAACCAGAACGGCAGTAACGGCGAGTCCAGTCCCTTCACTTCCCTGGAGAACAGGAACGAAAAGTCGATCCGTTCTCCAGCGCGATAGGACTCCCCGTCCAGGGGACTCGATATGACGCCACCATGGACAATGTAGGGGATGGCCCCCTCATGGCCCACCAAGGCCACCTTGGGAATGGCGTCCCGGTGGACCTCCTGGTCGAAGCTCAGCCCTTCGACCCCGCCGTCATCCACACCGAAGGGGGCCCCGCGGGCAGCAATCTCGATGCTGCCGGATCCGGACCCTCGGACCTCCACCTCGTAGAATTCCAGGGTTCCTGCCAAGATGTTGGCCCATCGGACCTGCGTTGCGTCCAGTGTGAACGACTGAAGCCCGACGCTGTCCACGGATCCCGAATACGTATATTCCCCGAATAACGACAACACCGACGCAATGCTGACCGAGACAACCAGGGTATCCGACGGACTCCTGATGTCGAGAATGACCTCGGTAATGTCGAATTCGCGATGTTGGCTAACGGCAAAATTGAACACTACGCCCTTCGATTCGCTGATTACGATGTTGTTGTCGGCAGTCCCCTCGTTGAGAGTGCTGATCAATAGCACATCGGTGTCCACCTTGTGGTCGACAAATGACTTGGCGTGGTGTGCGAGCAAGGCATCTCCGGAACCGGCCTCGCTCTGGATGGCGCCACTCTCGATGGAGAGACTGTTCGCCACAACCGCGATACCGTCTGTGTCCCGATCGCCCACCAGAACCGTGTAGCTGAACAGCATCTCCTCCGGAGACGAGATCTCCCCGTTGTATGCGGCCCTGCGGAGTTGTCCACCGATGTCGAGAAGTAGGTACGAGTCGCCGGTCACGACGATCTCCTCGCTGAAGGTGAGGCCGACCGTGATGGTGTCGCCCGTGGCATAGAAGCCATCGTCGCCGGGAGTGGAGTTCATTGCGATGGTTGAGACCGCCGCTGGGAGAGACTGGGCATGAACGGGAATCACCGTCCCGACCAGGACTGCTCCGGCTACTACTGCAACCGTGGCCTTTCGAGTAAATCCCCGACCCTTCGCCAACACCCCGGTGACAACTTTCCATTTGCGTTGGAACGAACCGGTGAGTGAACGGAATCTAGAACACCGAACAGGACTTCCCCGGTTCGGTGTTGTGAATGTGACGGTCAATATCATACCCCTTTACAAACCGCGCTGATTGCTGCGCCTACAACATGGTCCCAGGACAAGCCACTATCTATTCGCTTGCAAGAACTATCCCTTCTTTGGCTTACAAACTGCCTTGGGAAAGACGGGGCTTCTGTTTCCTATCTTTCTGATAGTCCCGAACCTAATACAAAGGTGTGATTATGCAAGCTCATTAAAAGGGGGCAAACTGGAGCTAAGGCTCGCAGGTTCCGCGGACGGGGGACAGGATGCCACCGGTAAGTAATACGACTGCCGAGTGGGCGAACACCCACGGGGGGTTTCGATTGGTGCGGTTATTCGACGTTATCGAAACATCGGGGCGGGCCGGTGGTCTCCAGGACCCGCTGCCATCCCTGGCGTAAACAACTTCACCCTCTTGGTCGATACTGGCAGGAACGACGTTGTCCCAGAGCGTCGCCCTAGCCCGCAGAAGGGAGCGGAGACAGACAGAACTCGAGTTCGGGAATATTCGGGCAACGTAGCCCCGTCCAAGGCCGCACCCAGAAAGAGAAAGGCGAGAGCCGAGCCCTTGCGAGGCCCGGCTCCTGCTCTATCCTCTGCCCCTCCAGGGTATGAGGCGCTTCTCGGCCATACGCATCATGATGTCCATGGTGACACCGAGAATGCTGATGAGAATCACGGCCGAGAGCATCAGGTCCAACAGGAAGAACTGGCGGGCCTTGAAGATGGTGAACCCCAGACCGGCGCTTGCACCCAGGAGTTCTGCGGCCACGAGAGTGCCCCAGCACACGCCGATGGCAACCCGCACCCCAATCAGAATCTCGGGGAGCGCATTGGGAAGGATCACGTAGCGCATGAGCTGCCACTTGGACGCTCCCAGCGAGTAGGCGGCATGCACCTTGCTGAGGTTCACAGCCAGCACTCCCGAGCGAGCCGCTATGACCATGATCCAGATGGAGGCGAACAGCAACAGGTTCACCTTTCCTTCCTCACCGATCCCGAACCACACTATGAACAATGGGATGAGCGCCAGGGGAGGGATGGGCCGGAGCAACTCGACCACCGGATCGAAGATGCCGCGCCAACGGTTGGAGAGGCCCATGGACAAACCGATGGGCACCCCGATCGCTATTCCCCAGAAGAGACCCTTGGCCAACCGGCTGAAGCTCAGCCAGATGTGGTCCCACATCGTGAATCCGCTGTAACCGTCTCGGGCGAAACTCCAGGTGGCGTCCCACAACTGTGCAGGGCTGGGCAACACCCTCTCACTTAGCCACTGCGTGTAGGAGCACGGCGGCAGACCCGGGAAGTCGCCCGCGTTGGCGGCTGCCTCCTCGCAGTCACGCAACAGATCCCGCTGGGCGTAGCTCTCGTCGGCGGACAGCCCGGCTCGCACCTGCTCTCCGTAATCGCTCCACTCCTGGGGCAGTCCCCACACATTGGTGGCGACGAACCACACCGCCAGGATGGCCAGAAGACTGGGGACGGTCCACGTCAGCGACCCCTTTACCTCCGATGCGTCACCGAAGGTGACCGTTTTGGCGCCGCTCGAATGTCGGCGTCCCAGACCGAGGCGTCGCAGCGTGGAGGTCAGGGTTGCAACGCCTCCACTTCCCGGTGCTCCGTCCTGGGCTTTTTCTTTTTCGGCAGCCATCAGTGGCCTCCCTCGGTTCCCATAATCTGTTCCTCCATCTCCCAGATCATCGAGAGTATCTCCTCGCGGGTGCGGATGAACTCCGGCGACGTCTTCAACTCTCGGGCGTCGGTGGTGAGCGCCTGCCTCGCAAAGGGAAGGTCGTATGCCCGTGCGATACGACCCGGCCGAGGGGCCATCACGAACAGCCGGTCACCCAGATACAGGGCCTCCTCGACGCTGTGGGTCACCAGGATGATGGTCTTTCCCGTCTTGTGCCAGAGGTTGAGCACGAGTCCCTGCATCTTCTCTCGGGTGAGCGCATCCAGAGCTCCCAGCGGTTCGTCCATCAGGATGATCTCGGGATCGTTGGCAAGACAGCGCGCCAACGCCACTCGCTGCTGCATACCTCCGGACAACTCGTAGACGGCCTTGTCTCCGAATTCCTGCAGGCCCACCGTGCGCAGCAGGTCCTGCACCGCTTCCCTGGACGCCGGCCTGG